>JBAXKB010000003.1:0-70505 GCA_037137575.1 Actinomycetes bacterium | reverse complement strand
ATAAAAAGAAAAGACCCCACAAGGGGGTCTTTTCTTTTTAGTAGCGGGGACAGGATTTGAACCTGTGACCTCTGGGTTATGAGCCCAGCGAGCTACCGAGCTGCTCCACCCCGCGTCGGTTTCCTAAGAATACGACAACATTGGCCCTGCAACAAATCGCGCCTAGCAAAAAGGTAATTACTTACCGACTTTTTTACCTAACTCAGTGATCTGAGCCAAAGCTGTGGCAAGACGCTTCTGCGCAGCGCCGTAGGCAGCGAAGTCACCCTTGGCCAACGCAGACTGACCTTGCTCATAAGCAGTGTTAGCCGCACTGATTGCCTCAGCTAAACGCTGAGCAACCGTGCCAGTGGTGTTGACACCTGGGGTAGGTGTCGTCTGGCCTGTGAATACCTTAGCTAACGCTGTTGGTAAATCATCTTCGAAAGCAACTTTGGAACCGAAGGAAACCAAAACTTTACGAAGTAGTGGATAACCATCGCCCTGACTAGCCCGCACGTACACAGGTTCGAAGTAAAGCAGTCCCCCACCAACTGGAAGTGAAAGCAAGTTACCTAAAACTACTTCAGATCCACCTTGACGCAGCAGCGAAAGCTTTGCCGAAACGTCAGGGTCAGACTCAAAGTTATTCTGCACCTGAGTCGGTCCAGGAATAGTTGTATTGCGTGGCAACTGCAGTACTCGAATCTTGCCGTAGTCCGCACCAGGCTCGGAATTCACTGCCATGAACGCAGCTAAAGTCTGGCGCTTGTTCGGTGCAAAAGTTGTTGTCAACGAGAAAGTTGCCTTTTTCTGATCTGGCATTTTAAGCGTCAAGAAGTACGGCGGCTGAGCTTGACTCACTGCAGGCTTAGTCGGGTCGTCTGGTAAATTCCAGAAATCCTGACCTGAATAAAACGCCTGCGGATCCTTAACATGGTACTTAGCCAAAATATCGCGCTGAACTTTAAACATATCTTCTGGGTAACGAACATGTTTTAAAACTCCAACTGGAATTTCCGATTTAGCTTGCACAACGCCAGGGAAAACTTTCGACCATACCTTTAGTAGCGGATCAGTTGTGTCCCATGCATAGATGTGAACTGTGCCATCGTATGCATCAACAGTTGCCTTAACCGCATTGCGAATGTAAGTGATGTCTTGCGAATAGAACGCACTAGTTGACTGAGCATTAACCGAGTCAGCTGTTGCATCACTTAGCGAGACGCGAGCGGAATATGGATAGGCATTCGAAGTTGTGTAGCCGTCAATAATCCACTGAATGCGTCCATCGACAACTGCTGGGTAAGGATCGCTATCAAGCGTTAACCATGGCGCAACCTTGCGCACTCGAGTTGCTGGGTCACGATCGTAAAGCAACTTACTTTCACTTGAAATCTGGTTAGACAGCAGAATGTTTATATCTTGATAGTGCAAAGCAAAAATCAGGCGCTGGAAGAAATTACCTACGGGAACGCCACCCTTGCCGGCATACGTATTGTTCTTCTGGCCATTTGCACTGCGGTCATCTGGGTAATCCAACTCTCGAGGCGCTGTACCTTTTGGCGCACCAACGATCGAGTAACCCGGTGATTGCTCGCCAAAGTAGACCCGAGGTTGTTTAATATCGAGCGAACCTTTTGGCGGAATGTCACTTTCCAAGAAACTTGGCGAGCCGTTGCTTGTCACCTTATTTTCGTGTGCAGCGACTAGGCCATAACCATGTGTGAACACCATATGATCGTTAAACCAATTGCGTTGATTGTCGGCAACACCATCAAGGCTCACTTCGCGAACTGCTAGTACCGCGCCACGCTTAGACCCATCAAGCGAATAACGATCAATGTCCAATGAATCAGGGAACGCATAGAAACCACGAATCTGCTGCAGGTTTCTAAAAGTTGGCGAAACGATACTTGGATCAAGAAGGCGAACATTCGACAAAGTTGATGCGTCTTGACCCAGTGCTGCGCGTGAGGGATTATCGATGGCCTTGTATTCAGCAATCTGTGCTTTGCCTAGGCCGTAAGCGGCAACTGTAGATTCCAAGTTACGTTGGATGTATGGCGTCTCGCGCGCAAGCTCACTCGGTTTAACCTGAACCTGCTGAACGAATGCTGGATACAAACCGCCAATTAGCAGGGATGCGCCAAACATGGTGCCAAGAGCAATAAATGGCACTGACCAGCCAGCACGAAATAGTGATACAAAAAACAAGATTGCCGTAGCAAACGCGATGTAGGTCAAAATCGTTTTAGCTGGCACCAGCGCATGAACATCTGTGTATTTCAAACCAGTTATCAAGGCGTCGGACTTTGTTGCCAGCGCATATTTATCTAATGAATACGCAATCCCCTTCAGCAGCGCAATTACCCCTAAAAAGAAAACAATGTGCTGGCGAGTTGCCTGATTAATTCTGCCAACATTTCGTGGATTAAATCCGCCGTAGACATAATGCACGACAACATTTGCAATGGTCGCAAAAACAGTGATTGTGAAGGTGAAGCCCAAGAGGAATCGCCAGAACGGCAAGTCGAACATGTAGAACGATAAATCTTTTCCAAATTGTGGGTCTGATTTTCCAAATGGTGTGGAGTTCATCCACATTAAATATGTTCGCCACTGTGCTGCTGCCGAAATACCAATCAACAAGCCAAGTGCAGCGGGAACAACCGAGAATAAAACTTTGCGAAGCGGTTCAAGTCCGTCGCGATATTGTGAGATTGCAATTTCCTCTGGAGTTACTGGCACCAAAGTTGGTCGACCGCGATAAGCCAGCCGAACACTCACGCCGACGGCAACGGTGGTTACCAGCCCCGCGATTACAAAAAGTAAGAGCCTGATTTTTAACTGAGTCAGGAATACATCAGAGTGGTCCACCGAGACGTACCATTGCCAGTCAGCCCAAAATCCAGCCGCAATAGAGAGCAAAATGAAGGCAAAAACTACAACGGCGATCAAAATGCCAAATGGATTGCGACGGATGTTTGGATTAATTGAATTACTCACACCCCTAGCCTATGTGCAAGCCCGTCAGCGTATGCGCAAGAATTAAGCCCATGAGTAATGATTCGGCGCTGACCGAGACCGTCCGCGAACTCGATCAGCACGTCGCCGACAGTGGATGGGATCAGACTGCTCGCCTATTTGCTATTGTTCCAACGCTTGATTTAGCAAAAGATCACCCAGAATTGGTTTCATCAGATGATGCTGGGCAATTCATGTTTGTGGAACAAGATGCAGAGTTAGATAACGAAAATATAATTGGGTCGCTTGAACAAATCTCCTGGCCAGCGCAGATTACTGGCGCAGCGATAGCGATTGAACGATTAATCTCAATGCAACCTGATGACGAGATTGATCCGCTGGCCGAGTCAGAAACTCAAGAACTGCGAATCATTGCCCTCGTAATGCGAGATGGCCGCAACATCAACGCGATTCGCCAACGTTCCTTCGACGACACTAATGACGTGGCAGTAGCAAGTGATCTAGTACCAGCACTCAATCAAGCGCTAATGCAAACATTTTCCTAACCTATAAAAATACTTTTTATCTATGGCTGGTCGCCGGTGTGCACAGGTTCGCCCGCGTCAATCCAAGCCATAGTTCCGCCAGTGATGTTAATCGCATCAAATCCTTGAGAAATTAAAAATTCGGCAGCCTTGGCTGAGCGCACACCTGACTTGCAGATGATGTATTGGGGCTGTGACTTATCAAGTTCGTCATTTCGAATTGGCACGCTGGCAAGTGATATCAAGTTCGCACCTGGAACGTGTGCCTCTAGGTACTCATCTGGTTCGCGCACATCCACCAAACTAACTTCGCCTAAAATTGTCTTCAGTTCTTGAACAGAAATCTCTTTCATATTCACTCCTCTACTTCGTTGAATTAACTGGGCATGACGCTAATGGTTTGTTTGCCTTGAAATCGTTCAACACTTTCACTGCCTGTGTCAAAGTTGCTACCGGCACTACTTTGAGACCAGCCGGTACATGACCAATAATGTCTACACAGTTGGACTTCGGTGCGATAAACAATTCGGCGCCATGATCTGCTGAAGCAATCATCTTCTGGGCGATGCCACCAATGGCACCGACAGATCCTTCAGGAGTTATTGTTCCCGTGCCAGCGATAACCTTGCCATTGGCCAAAGCCCCTGGCGTCAATTTATCAATTATTGAAAGGGCAAACATCGTTCCACCACTTGGTCCGCCAACATCGTCAACCCCAAACTCAATGTTGAAACTAGCTTCATATTTTGTGTCAACCGAAATGCCAACGAATGGCCACTTTGGTTGCTCCGGGTGTGGAACTGTCGTCATCTGAACGTCTTTAACTAGTCCTTTACGCAAAACGCTCATGTTCACAACTTTGCCCACTGGTGGAATGCGAATACGTGCCACTGCCTGGCGAGCCGAAGTTACTTCGACCCCATTTACTGACAGAACCACATCTGCAGGCTCAAGTACCCCGTCAGCGGGAAAACCTGCTTCGACTGAACTAATAAAAATTGTGCTCTTAAGTGGCAGCTGCAAATAGTTCAGAGCTGCAGCCGTTGCATCGCTTTGCGAGGCCGAGAAATCTGCCACACTCTCTTGTTGTTGCTGCGCATCGGTAAAGTTTTCCGGATAAATAACTTCACGCGGTACCACATTAATTTTTGGACTAAACCAGCCGCCGATTGCCTGAATAAGGTCAATTCCTTGCTCAGGTCCGCCGTAGACCGAAACAGTAGTCATATTTAATTCGCCATGAGTTCGGTAAGTTTTTGTTCCAGAAATAGCAACTAATTGAGTGCCATCAACTTCACCCAGTGTGTTGAAAAGCGGACCTGGTCGTTCAAGTACATATGGCACCGGCTGAAATAGCGCAGTAACAGCAAGGGCAACTAACACAACGGACAAACTAATTACTCGCTTCTTTGCCACTGCTTACTCCTTTGCCCGAAAACCTTGCTAGCAATAGCGTACGGGACTTAACCCCTGGGTTTTCGCCAGTAGCGTAGCGTCTGGCGACTCAAATTCTCGACTGGTCGCTTAGGCTGGTAATTGAGTCCCGAGCTCCTTGAAGCGGGGCAAATGTTAGGTGGCGATTACGTGTCGATTCCATTCGGATTTAGCCCAAGTGACGATGCAAATCAGGATCTGAACCAGTTTTTTGAAAATCTAGGCAAAATGATGCAATCTGGCTCCGCTGAAAATACTGGACCAGTTGATTGGAATGCAGCGCGGCAGGCAAGCTCGGCCATTCTGCACGAAAGTACCCCAACTCAGGTTAACGAGGCGTTTCAACACAGCGCCGAAACCGCAACTGACTTAGCCAATCTTTGGCTGGGCGAAGCAACCGCATTGCCAAGCGGTGGACAGAACTGCGAAATTCTCACGCGGGAGAAATGGATTACGGAGACGTTACTTGCATGGCAAGGTTTAGTGGACCCAGTTGCGCACGGACTCGCAGAAGCGATGTCCACCATAATCCCGCAAGACATTGACGCTGGCGCAATGAGCATCCCACCAGAAATTTTGGAACAACTTCCACCTGAAGTTGCATCCCAGATTGAACAACTAATTAGCTCTGGCGACATTAACGATCTACTCAGACCAGTAATGGACATGGCTAAATCAATGGGGGCAACTTTGTTTGGCAACCAATTTGGTGCTGGCCTGGGAAAAATGGCAACACAAGTACTGAGTGCCACAGATGTTGGTATTCCGCTAACTAATTCGCGTAACCCAAGTTTCATCGCTAGTAATGTTCAAGAATTTAGTGATGGCTTAAATCTTGAAGTGTCAGATGTGCTGATATTCCTGGCGTTGCGCGAAATTGCTCACCAAAGACTTTTCACTGCAGCCCCTTGGCTACAGTCACACATTCAATCAGCGATGGCCGCCTATGCATCGGGAGTGCAGATTGATACCAGTGCAATCGAGCAAGCACTCGCTGAAATCGACCCCACAGACATAGAAGCGGTGAACTTAGCAATCAGCGGCGAGTTATTTGTTGAATCGCGCACTCCCCAACAGGACGCCGCACTAGCCCGACTAGAACTTCTGATTGCCCTGATTGAAAGCTGGGTCAGTGTGGTCGTATCTGACGCGGCAGCAAATCGTCTACCGAGCAGTAACGCACTGGCTGAGACGCTACGAAGAAGGCGCGCTGCTGGTGGTCCTGCCGAAAAATTCTTTGAAGGAATTATCGGTTTAGAAATCAGACCACGCAAGATTCGTGAAGCAGCTACCGTTTGGCAAAAGCTAACGGAAACGATTGGCATTTCACAGCGTGATCAAATCTGGACTCATCCAGATTTGTTACCAACATCGAGCGATCTAGAAGACATCGATTCGTTTATTGCCAACATGAGTCATGATTTGATGTCGGATTTGGAAAAAGTAATCGACGAACAGCCACCAGCCGACCAGAATGACGACGTAAATTAGTTGTTCCGGTTACGCGCGTGCGCATAGCCGCAAAGATACGCGTTAGCGCGTTCAATCTCTGGAAAACGGTTTACCAATTTGTAAAACTGCTTATTGTGCCCTAAAACTACCAAGTGAATTAACTCGTGAAATAACACCGCATCCTGCACATACTGCGGCATGTTTTGCAGGCGGTGCGATAACCGGATTACCCCCGTGCCTGGCGTGCAGGAACCCCAACGCGAATTCTGATTAGTCACCCAGCGGATCGTCACTGGTACAGAGTGCGTTCTGATGATGTCTTGGTCTAAGTAATTTGCGACAAGCTCGGTTGCACGTTTCATTAACGCATTTGGATCAACAACAACTTGTTCGCGACGCTGAATGCGCCCAACAAGTTCTGCAACTGTGATTTCAACTTCTCGTTGTGACATCCGGGCAGGAACTTGAACAATTATTTTTCCGCCTTGCAGAAAAGCAGTACAAGTTTTGCGACGCTTTTTACTGCGTTGTATTTCTATCTCAGGCTCTGATTTTTGCGGCGAAGTTGCAACATCTTCTAGTTCTTGTGCGCACTCATCTGATTCGAGGAAATCGAATAATGAAGGTTCAGAAAGCGCGCTCACGTTTGCAACAGTAGAGCATCGCCTGACAAAAAAGTAGGAGCCCCCGAGGCGCGTGCCACTCGTTCGCCTTCCCCTTGCGAACGTTGACTCGTTATCTCGAGAGCTCCAACGAATTCTGAATCTAGGGCTTATGTGGCACTGCTGCCAAGCGAAAAGACAAAAGTCGCTTTAACCCCTGTGGATAAGGCTGTGGAAGCATTGGGGAAACCTGGACATTATCTGGGGATGCTAAGTGAATAACATGTGGAACAATCTGTGGAGCAACCCCATTTCTTAAGCAATTAATGGGAAAAACGGCGATCGGAATGTGGATAGAAAATAGTTTGCACATTAACAAGAGGTAAACCCTTACCCCTGATTGGCTTAAGCAATCTGCACAGGCATGCTGTGGATTACCGCGAACACTGTGCGCAAAACATCGGCACTATGGCAACATGTTTAAACCAATTTTCTCTGCTGGAATCAATGTGCTGTGGCGCAGTAAAAATGAAGTTCAATTCGGAATTGATCCCGCGACCCAAGTGCGAACAGATGCAAAAACTGCTGCGCACCTAATTGCGCACTGTACTGGCCACCTAACGCTAAAAGAGGTTATTCAAGCGGCAACTCGCGAAACCTTAGATACCGAAAAATTACTCCTGACAATATCGCGGCTAATGAAGTCCGGGCTAATGACAACTGATGCTGAACTGACTGAACATCGCATGTTGACTGAAACACAAATCGAAATCCAAGGTGCAGGCAGATTGGGAACAACTGTTGCAATTTTGTTAGCTCAATGTGGGTTTACGAACATTCACATTCATGATTCTGGCAAAGTGACACTTCCTGATGTAACCGCATGGGGAGCAAGCCGCGTGGATGTTGGCGCCCGTCGAGATCACACTGCGTTAATGATCATTGATCGGATTCAACGCGGGGTTTGGCCGCGAATGATTCGAGCAGTCAAGACCCGGACCAACCGCTTGGTAATTCTGTGCCCTGACCAGGTGGGTCAAAATGTTTGGTTTGCCCCCGATCTAACTGATCGCTTGATTGCCGCAGATCTGCCTCATCTAGTAGCTGGAGCAGGAAAAAATCAGGCGTTGGTGTCCACGGTATTTCAGCCAATGCATACTGCTTGCCTACGCTGCCACAACGCGCGACTAACCGATTTGGACTCGGCCTGGCCATTGCTAACTACTCAACTCATAGGTCGCCCAACTCAAGATCTAGCCCCTGCTGGCTTATTGCTGCACACTGCAACGCTAGTAATGGACATCGTTTATCAATGGGCCCAGGAAGCGAACTATCTAGAATCTGGATTCTGGCAAATCGACTGGCCAAGTGCCGATAAATCCTTTAGCCAACTAAAGACACACGCTGCCTGCGGTTGCCAATGGAACCGCGCCGCCTAAGTTACAAACTTTAAAGAGCGTCTTCTATTTCACCAAGGAAGATTGATGAGCTGCGATGCGCTTTTGTGTAACTGTTGCGCGACTTGGCCCAAGAAATGTGTAGATGATTCTTGGCTCGGGTTAGCGCCACATAAAACAGCCGGCGTTCTTGGCTAATTAAAGTGGGGGTTTTTGCATAAGTAATCGGAAGTAAACCATCACTCAATCCAGCTACGAACACCGCGTCCCATTCCAAGCCCTTGACGGCATGAATTGAGGCCAGAGTTACCGCATTAGCAACTGGGTCATGGTCGTACTCATTTCGATGATCTAGTGCTGCAATGAATTCAGGTAACAGAGCAGTGCGATTTTGCGCCGCGAAATCATCGGCAAGTTGCACGAGTGTATTCAAGGACTCCCAAGTATTTTGCGCCGCCCGACCAGAATCTGGTGATTTGGGCGCCCAACCTAATCCGCTGACAATATCGCGCACAATAAAGTTCATCTCTCGAGCGTCCGGCACCTGTAAGTTGGCCCGAAGGTGCAGCAGCGCATTACGGATCTCAGGTCGTTCAAAATATCGGCTAGCTCCGCGAATTGTTACTGGAATATCCGCATTTGCTAAGGCCGTTTCAAAAACTTCCGACTGACTATTGATGCGATAAATGACTGCGATATCTCTAGGCTCTAATCCCCCAGAGAGCAACTTGCGAATGTTGCTGGCAATTTCCCGCGCTTCAGTCTCATCATCGGAAAAAGCGTCAACGGTCACATTCTGTCCACTTGATCTCGTGGCTTGCAGTTTCAAACTGTTGTTCGAAATTCTGGTCAATACTTGATTTGCAACCTGGATAACCTCAGGAGTGCTGCGGTATGAGTTTGTCAGATCAAACGCTGTGGCTCGGGGGAAGTGATTAGCAAAAGTGGCGAGATATTCTGGTGTCGCCCCCGTGAACTCGTAGATAGTTTGTGCTGGATCGCCAACAACGCAAACGTCATCACGGTTACCAAGCCAAAGTGAGAGCAGCTCAAATTGAATCGGACTAACATCTTGAAATTCGTCAACTGTGAAGTAGCGATATTGGGAACGAACTTGCGCCGCTAACTCAGGATAATTTGATAGCAGTGCGACAGTTGTTAGCAAAACATCTTCGAAATCCATCAAATGAGCTTGATCTAAAACTTTTAAGTAAGTTTCATAAACTTGAGCAACTTGTTCAGCACTCAAATTGTGGCCAGGCATTCGACCGCGGTCAAAAGCAGACTCCCGATACAAGTCGGGTGAAATTATGTTGACTTTGGCCCACTCGATTTCACTAGCCAAATCCCGAATAGTGTCAGGACCTGCATCTATGTGACATTGGGTTGCAGCTTGCGCAACGTAGGTCGCTTTACTGGAAATCAATGTAGGTATTTGGTTAGTAAAAACCTGCGGATAGAAAAACCGTAATTGCCTTAGCGCTGCGCTATGAAAAGTTCGAACCTGCGCGTTTGGAATACCAAGTTCAAGAAGTCGACTACGCAACTCGCCTGCTGCGCGATTTGTAAAAGTAACAGTTAAGGTCTGATTCGCCTCAACGACACCACTTTGAATCGCATAAGCCAGTCGGTGGGTAATAGTTCGGGTTTTGCCGGTGCCGGCTCCTGCGTGAATAACCACAGGGCCACTGACACATTCAGCCGCAGCTCGTTGCTGGCTATCTAGCGCTTTAAGAATTGCGGACACTGCCCTATTGTCGCAAGAGCGCCCGACAGGTGGACACTTCGGCTACGAGTTACTGGTTCAGGCCCAGAATTTCTTTAACCTGAGCCAGGCTTGGGTTGGTTAGCGCCTGCCCATTTGGGAAAACTACGGTCGGAACGGTTTGATTGCCACCATTTACACTCATGACAAAATCGGCTGAATCAGGATCTTGCTCGATATCGATTTCTATAAATTCAATACCTTCGCGGCCAAGCTGCGCCTTCAATCGCTGGCAATACCCGCACCATGGAGTGCTGTACATCGTTAATTTATCGGCCATTTTGGCTCCTTTTTAGTTAGTTGCTGCAACATTTTTAGCCACGAGTCCACTCTGGATTCAACGGTTGCCCATACCAGTGTTCAATTAAATGCCAAGAAATGGCAGCTGGATTAGGCAACTTCAATATCCCACTTTCACACTGCGAGCTAAGTTCTTCGCGACTGAGCCAACGAATCTGCGCAATCTCATCTTCGCTAGGTTTGAATTCTGTTGTACTTGCCAAGGCCGAATAGCCAAGCATTAATGAGGCTGGATAAGGCCACGGCTGACTTCCCAAATACTGCAAAGACTCTAAGTCGATTTCAACCCCAACTTCTTCACGGACTTCACGCACCACAGCTGCCTCGCAAGATTCACCTGCTTCAACAAATCCGGCCAAAGTTGAATACCAGTTTTCGGGCCAGTTAGTTCGTCGACCTAACAAAATGCGTTCTTCTGAATCGTGCACCGCGACAATAATCGCTGGTTCAGTTCTTGGAAAATGTGTAACACAATCCTTTGGACAAGTTCGTGACCAGCCAGCATCAGAAATCTGCGTAGTTAAACCGCACTGCGGGCAATAACGATGAGTGTTGTGCCAAGTGGCAAGCGCGGTTGCGGTAATGGCTAAGCCAACATCAAGTGGCGAAAGTTGCGCTCCCACATCTCGTAGCGTTACCCACAGTGGCGCAACATCAGTGTTCTCATCCAACATCACAGCTATGTAGGCATGATCAGAGTCAATGCCAAGAAGTAAAGCACTTTGTTCATCAGCCATAGGCATCACATGTGATTGGACCAAAATTAATGAGAGTTCAGAAGTTACTGGGACTTGATTTTTGTTGATGTACAAAACTCTGGTGGATTCAAGTGACCAGAGTTCGCTCAGCCAGTGCGGATTACTCCGCATTAGCGCGCCACGATCCACAGCGAATCTGGCTAACGGTAAATCTGGAATGAGTCCCACATACCTAACCTAAGGTTCTGCGGGCAATTGTGCATCACCGTAGGCTGATTGATATGCGTATTGCTACCTGGAATCTGTTACATGCCACCCCCATAATTGGCGCCGGGCGCGATGTAGATCTAGTTGAGCAGGCTCGCCTAATTCGCGCTGACATCATCGGAGTACAGGAAGTTGATCGTGGACAGCCTCGCAGTAATCACCAACATCAACTTCAAGACATTGCTGTTGGTCTAGAACTTCCCTATTGGATTTTTGCCCCAGCGCTTATTGGCACTCCTGGCGAACAGTGGGAGTCGGCCGATGATTCAGCAATTCATTTGCACGGCGATGCACTTTCTGAATCAACTAGCCCACAGTACGGTAATGGCATTGCCAGTCGGTACCCACTAGATCAAATTGAAGTGATGCGATTCAAAGCTGCGCCAATGTCACTGCCACTTGCGGTTCCTTCTGATGATGGCTGGCGCATGCTTAAAGTAGCTGACGAGCCACGAGTTGCAATCATCGCCAGAGCACAAACACCACTTGGCCCGATGACTATTGCCACAACACACTTAAGTTTTGTCCCAGGATTCAACGTTAAACAATTACGCTCGCTTAGCAAGGCCCTAGCCAAGCGCGGATTACCGTCGCTACTTTTCGGTGACTTCAACTTAATTGGCAAACTACCGCAAAGAGTTACTGGCTGGGATTCACTTGCCCATACGCCTACCTACCCGGTAGTAAAGCCGCGAATTCAGTTCGATCACATTTTAGCTCGTGGCCTCGCGAGTGAAACTGTGAAGTCCGCCCGCGGCCGAGCACAACGAATGGCGCTTGGTATTAGCGACCACTGTGCTTTGGTAACTGAACTTAAAGGCGAAAGCTAAATTAAGTCTGAGAGTTGTTCAACTGTCATAATTTCGGTTACCAATTCAATTTCATCGTGGCCAACAAAATAAAACGCAGCATCGACTTGCTCAAGTGCCACGTCCATGTGCTGGGCCCAAGCAGCCCGGTAGACATGTAGCTGCAGCGGGTCAGCTGAACCTGGTGCTCCCGTTTTCCAGTCAACAACTGTCCACTTAGCTGCCAATGGATCATCAATTGATCCGGCAAAAACGGCGTCAATACGGCCAATTAGTGGCCTTTGGCGCACGATAAGTGCGAATGGGAACTCAAGATCTAATGGCGGTCGCTGTGCGAACTTACCATCGGTGAACGCCTGCTTGAGTTTGGCGAGCAAGTTGTCGTCGTAGATAGGCGAATCGCTACCTGGTGGCGGTTCTTCCAAATTCGCAAGCTTACGAACGCCGTAATAATCCTCAACCCAGGCATGGAACGCTGTTCCACGCACTGCCTCGGGTGCTGGCTTGCGCGGCATCGGGCGCACAAGAGTGCGAACAAACTCTGCCTCGTCTTTGTGTAACGCAACTAGCTGACTTGCCGTCAATGTGTCGGGCAATTTAACCGTGCGTGACACTTCGCCAGCGCGGGCCAGCAAACCGAGTAGTGCCGAAATATCAGCATCCCAATTTGCCACCTCGCTCAATTCATCTTCGGACAATTCCGAAAAATCGCCTTCGAGATTTGCAGCTTTAACTAACTGAGCTTGACTTTGTAATTGGCTAAATTTTGTTTCATCAAGTGGATGCGGCCAAGTGACGTAGTCGCCATCTTTGGCATTTGGATTCTTGTCACCTTTAACCGGCGGCAGTGCATCCGACTTCGACGTTGTTGCATGATTTTCAATCGTTTTCAAAAAGGCACTTGGTCCCCATGCTGTTTTATGCGAAGGAGTTCCCCAATATGAACCCGAGGCAAACAAAACTTGCTTCGCTCTGGTTGCCGCAACATACGCTAATCGCGTTTCATCCAATTGATGCATGTCATTGAAATACGCTTTGTAATCTTCAATTATCTTTTTATCCGGGTTATCGCAAAGCAATAGCCCTAGAACCCGTGGATCTTTGAGCTGCTGGTTCTTTAGCGCAAACGGCAATTTATCTGGGTTGGTCATCCAGTGCAGGGTCCTTGGCTTACTTGCGAACTGATCTTTGGACATCATAGGGACCGCTACTACTGGGAATTCCAGACCTTTTGACTTGTGCGCGGTCATAACAACAACTGCATCATCAGTGAGCGTTAGTTCGCCTACTGGCAAATTATCGAATAGTTGGCCATCGGCTAAGAAGCGCAAGAATGCGTGAACTCCGGCTTCGCCATCCAGGCTTCGATACGAACCAGCTAAGTCGATAAGTGCCCCAAGGCGATCACCATGTGACTTACTAACTGCGTTTGGTTTCGCTAGCGCTTCAACGCCGAGTCCTGTTTCGCGAATGATGCGAGCTATTGCATCAATTGCAGTATCACCAACATGCTGGCGCAGGCTGCGCAACTGGGTGGCAAGGGCAATCATGCGTTCGCGCGCAGGAGCGGAATAAGCAAGTTTTGATGTTGCAACATCTTCAAGTGCATCAAGTAAGCAAACCTGATCTGCCGCGTCGGTGCTACCAACCGCATTTTCTAACTGCAATGCCATCGGTAAATGTTTTTCGGCCTGGTAATCCGAATTGGCAAGTTTGCGTGCTTGCTGGCCCAACAACGCTAAATCACGAGCGCCAATGCGCCACTTTGGCCCAGACAATATGCGAACTAGCGCAGTGTTGGCTGTTGGATCGGCCATCAATTCCAAATAGCACAAAACATCGCGTACTTCAGGAAGATGAACCAGCACACCGGCGTCTGCTACTTGCACAGGTATGTTTCGCGCTTCAAGTCCTGCGACAAAGTCGGTTCCATATTTGCCAACTCGCAGCAATACTGCGATGTCTTTTGGCGGAGTACCTTTGGCAATCTGTGCTTGGATCTGATCACAGACCCACTCAACTTCTTCGGGAAAAGTTTCTAACAAAGCAGTATGGATCTGGGCTGGAATCTGCTCTTTGCTTCCTGCAACTAGCTCAACTATCTCAGTGTGAATCGCTCGAAGTGGATCACTTAGTGAATTGGCAGTGTCCAGAATCAATTGACCTGAACGTCGATTAACCGACAATCGGTATTTTGTGGCTGGCGAACCATCAGCACGGGTGAACTCTGTGACAAAGTTTTCGATGTTTGTTACATCAGCCCCACGCCAGCCGTAAATAGCCTGGCATGGATCACCCACTGCCATAACAGGATGGGCATCACCAAAGAGTCGATGCAACAGAAGTTTTTGGCCAACGGAAGTGTCCTGATATTCATCAAGAAGAACTACCGAAAATTGTTCGCGAAGCATTCGACACATTTCAGCTGAATCACCAGCTGCCTGCGCAGAAAGTCGAATTTGATCTGAGTAATCGATAATGCCTTCAGTGATTTTTGCAGCCCTAAACTGCGCAACAACTTCGGCAATTGCGATACGGCGTTTGGAGATTTGCATCATGGCTAAAGTTTCATCAGTTGGATCCAAAACCTGAGCAAATCGGTTTATCAAATTCTGATCGTAGACAATCACTTCTTCTGGCGAAACTAGGTAGTTAGAGCACTCGCTATCTAGTTCAAGCACTGCTTTAACTACATCTTTGACTTGTTTGAAATCAAGCCCTGCCAGTTGAACTTTGGTCCGCGAAACAACACGCATAGCTAACTGGTGGCGAGTTGCATCTACAAGCACTCGAGCATCCGGTTCAATGCCGATGCGCAGCCCATGTTCTTTGAGTAACCTGGCGCCAAACGAGTTATAAGTTGAAATCATTGGTTCGCCGAGTTCGTCAGCTTCGCCCTGGTTTGCTGGGAAGTTAGCCAATCGGTAAGCCAGCGCTTGGTCTCGGCGCAGACGCACTGCCTGGCCAAGTTCGCGAGCAGCTTTCTTGGTGAACGTGAGTCCCAGAATTTTCTCGGGCGGCACTGCTGCGGTGGCAATCAAGTAACTGATTCTCGACGCCATAGTTGTAGTTTTTCCTGTGCCTGCGCCCGCGACAATGATGCTCGGTTCAAGTGGCGCTGTGATGGCAGCCCACTGCTCGACACTTGGCACCATTGGTGGCTTGGTCTTATCAACTTGGAAAACGCTTGCGAATTCTTCAGGAGTTTTCATTACAGCACCTGCCTTCCTTCACTTTGGGCCGGGCAGAGCATGCGCACCGCACAGTAATCACAGCGCCCGGTGTCGGGTCGTGCTTCATAGCGCTCGTCGAGAATTATGGCGGCCGCGTTAGCTAACCGCTCGACTAGCGGAACATCGTTTTTCAAATCGTGCGTGCCATTGGCTACTTGTTGAATTTGTGGCATGCCTGGCTGAGATTTATCTTCAAGGCGAAGATTAATTAATGCGCCGCCGGTAACCGTTTGTCCAGGCCGAAGTGTGAGCTTGTTATCACCATCAGAGAAAGTGCCATTTTCTACTAAGTAACTGTAGAGAGCCAGCTGCACATTCTTTTGAATATTTGTTGTTGCTTTACGTCCTGTTTTGTAGTCATAGACCACAATGTCATCAGCATTAAATTGCACGCGGTCAGCAGAGCCTGTGATCTTGATTGAAATTTCACGGGTTGACCCATCTGAATCAGTAACTGGCAAGGTGGTTGCAAATTCAAGAGTTGATTCAGCGATACTTCGCACATCAGCATTGGCTTGGAACCAATTCAATAAGCGTTCGGCCGCCAGCGCCGCCTCTTGGCGCTCGTTAGTCGAAATCCAATTTGCTTCGTATGGCATGGATGCCCAGACTTTGTCTAACTCGCCAGAGATATCGTCAAGGTTCGGGGCAAGTTCGCCAGTTTGTAATCCTTGGGCGATGGAGTGCAAGATCGTGCCAAACACCATGTGATTTTGGGTCTGCGCAACTGCCGAAACCTGTCGAGTTAAGAACCACTGCGCCGGACATTCTTCCAAGTTATTTATCGCAGTGGCAGAAATTGAAATCGGCTCAACTGGTTTGTTAAGTTCATTTTTAGTTGTCGGCAAAATACCCCACCAGTTATCTGGATTCGCTGTGCGCAGCGCCGCAAATTCAGTGCCAGCTAATTTTGCTAAGCGCGATGCCGCTGCCTTTTGCAAAGGCTCGCTAGAAGTTGGACTTGCCAGAGTTCGGCGAAGCTCTGCCACGATACTGTCGGCGCTTAGCGCTCGCGCTGGTCGCCCAGGCAAATGTTCAGAAGTAACAATGGCTCCCGACAACCTGACATCGTCAATGAACCGGGATGGAACTTCACCTTCTTCTTTCCGGTCTTCAAATACAGCAGTAACAACCACTCGTTGCATCGCGCGAGTCAGTGCCACATAGAACAGGCGTCGCTCAGCAACTAATGCTTCGGCCAGAGTTGTTGGCAATAATTCAATGTTGTTGCCAACACGGTCGGCTTGTAACAAGGTCTGTCGCATGCGCAGATCTGGCCATAGATCTTCTTGCACACCAGCAACAATTACTAGCGGCCATTCGAGACCCTTTGCCCGATGGGCAGTGAGAATACGAACGGTATTAGAGCGCACTTGATTATCAGCAAGTGCCTCAGCTGGAATTTCTTGAGCGGTTATCTCATCAAGAAATACCCGAACGCCCAGAGATCGATTTTGACCAACGAAGCGATTGGCTTGGTCAAAAAGTGAACAGATGGAATCTAAATCACGATTCGCTCGCCCAGCACTTGCACCCTGACCAAGTGAAGCTGCAAGAAGTTGAGTTGGCCAAGTTGAGCTTTGCCAGACTTGCCACAAAATCTCGTGGGCCGAAGCACCTTTAGAAATCTCCCGGCGGCATTCATTGATGAGGTTGCCAATGCGCGTGACATTATCAATTACCTTTTTGTGGCGAGGTTCATTGATGGCAAGTAAATCACCGACGTTATTTATTGCCTCTATAAGTAACTCGCCAGAAGGTCTTGCCACACGTTCGGGCGCACGATCTGCTTTTCGTAGGTACTGCACAAAACGGCGCAGATCCACTGCATCGATTTGTCCAATAGGGCCAGTAGCAATAGCCACAGCCAGTTCTGGCGTGAGTGAATTGGGTTTTGCGATTACTTCCAAAATCTGAATCAGTGGTGCACTAGCTGGATCGCGATGCAACGGAATTTCATCAGCTGCGACTTCAACTGGAATTCCAGCAGCAACAAGTGCGCGATAAATGGTTGGAATTGAGTTAGCTGCTGAGCGCACAATTACGGCAATGTCAGACCAAGCTAAGCCATCTTGCGCATGTGCGCGAGCAACGAGGTTGGCAATGTGCGCAGCCTGTGCGCCATCTGAATCGTAAGTTAGCAGTTCAATGTCTCCACCATCGGATTCACACTGCAAATTTCGATGCATATTTATTAAATCAAAACTAAAACCGGCCGGGTGGTGTTTTTCGATAACCGACTTGGCTGCATTGCGTAAATTAGCGCCAAATCGGCGACAAGTATTAAGTGAAATATCGTCTTGGATGTTAGCGCCATAAATGTGGGCGAAGTCCTGGGCAAAATTACGAATCCCGGATTCGTCAGCACCGCGGAAACTATAGATGGCTTGATCAACATCGCCAACTACCGTCAATGTGGTGTTTGCATTAACCAGCAACTGCAATAGCGCTACTTGGCCCGGGTCAGTGTCTTGATATTCGTCAACGAAGATTGCCCGATATTGATCCTGAAGTTCAAGTGCCACATGATCTTGAGATTTCACAAGTAAGTGCGCGCGAAAAATTACTTCGGCATAGTCAAGCGCCTGCTCGGCTTCAATGCTTTGCAAATAAGTTTCCATGAAATTACCAATGAGTTCCCACATGGGCCGATTGGCTTTGCGACCTAATTCGACTAGGTCTTGTGGATCCATCAAATGTGAACGAGTCCGCGACATAACTGCGCGAACTTCTTCGATCAAGCCACGAGTTTGAGCGGCCGCTTGCAACTCGTTGGGAAGAGCAAACGAACCATCTTCAAGTGCGCCCAGAAAAAGTTCACGAACTCGCACTTGCTGTTCCGGGCCAGATAACAATCGCAAACCGATTTCAGCAGCTGCCTGTGGATCGTATTTGCGAAGTAAGCCATAACAGAATGAGTGGAAAGTACTGACTTGTGGGACGAGTCCTCCGCCAACCGCCAGTGTTACTTTTGCTCGCCAATCCAGCGCAGCACGTCGGCCAAAAGTGAGTCCGAGTACGTTTTCGGGTTTCAATTTGTCAGTTCCGGTTAGGCGCTCGGCCATTGCTGCCACAAGAGTTGTGGTTTTGCCAGTGCCCGGGCCAGCTAAGACACGCATAGCTCCAATGCGATGTGCAACAACTTTGAGTTGCTGTGGGTCGAGTGGTTTGGCTTGGTAAGGCTCAGCTTGCGTTCGATCAAGAATTAATTCAGTCATTGCCCACTATTTCACCATGACCCGCTGACACTTTTGGCTTTATTAGACAATTTCTTGGCATTTCAGCAAAACCCTTTGCTTGTTGTGCTTGTTGTTTTTCACATCAAAGCCATTTCAGGGCAAGATTAGAGGGCAAGCAACTTTTAGCACTAAGGATTTCAAAGATGCCCGGCACTGCGCGCCAGACTTTGGTTATTGAGGACGCTGTCCTGGAACGCCGCTTGCGTCGCCCTGCAGACTTGGCCCGCTTTGCCACTGTGGCCCTTAGCATTGTTGCGGTTGGCCTTTTGGCTTACATTGCACATCGCACTACAAGCGGCATCGATCAAGACATCACCTTAGGTGCTAACACACTTCCAAAACCAGTACTACTGCTTGCCTCAATCGTGAGTGGTTTTGGTGCGATCGTTTTCCCAGCAGCAGTTTCGGTCGATATGATGCTGCGTCGTCGTGGCCGACAGTTAATAGAAGCACTTGCTGGAATGCTTGCAACTATTGTCCTCTTGGGCTTCGCCACCTTCACTTTGACAACACTTGGGTCAGTTCGGTTAATTACAGCCTTCGCCGGTTCGAGTCACCTAGTTTCACCAACACCTTTTAACGTACTTCTTGGCGGCTTAGCCACACTCGTAACAGTTTCCCGCATGATGTCGCGGTCTAGATGGCCAATAATCTGCCTGATTGTTTTATTCTCGGTTGGCCTTGGCGACATCATTAGCGGCGGCGCAACCGTCGCAGGATTGAGCGTCTCAGTTTTGACTGGCTGGGCTGTTGGCCTGTTAATTCGCTACTTCCTTGGCACTGATACAACTCGGCCCACCGGAAATGAAATTGCGGCAACATTGGCAGGCATCGGCCACCCACTTACTTTGCTCAGTGCAGCTAAAGTACTTAGTTCGGGTCGTCGATACGACGCAACCACTGTTGATAACGAGCGCCTAGATCTTGTAATTCTTGACCGCGATCTTGAAGGTGGCGGCCTGGCAACGTCGGCCTACCGTTCTATCCGACTTCGTGACGAAACTGGCAGCGCTGGTACTTCAATGCGCCGCCGACTTGAACGAACCGCGTTAAATAGCTGGGCAATCTCAACAGCTGGCATTAATACTCCACACTTGATTTCAGTTGCAGAAGTTGGCCCCGACTCGGCAGTACTCGCTTTTGAACACATCCCAGGGCGCATATTTTCTAATCTGCCAAAACCGATTGGTGATGCTGAATTGGTTGGCGCTTGGGAAATTGTGCGCGACCTGCAAGCAGCTCGAATTGCCCACCGCTCGCTTACTGACGAGCACCTACTGCTCGGTCGCGACGGCAAGGTTTACCTGATTGGTGTTGAAGACGGCGCTATTGCGGCATCGGATGTATTGCTGCGGATTGACTTAGCTGAAATGTTTTGCACATTGTCATTACTAGCCTCTCCGGCGCGAGCAATGGCTGCAGGTCGCATGGTCCTCGGTGATGCTCACCTAGCAAAAGCCCTTCCAGCTCTGCAGCTTGTTGCATTTTCAACCGAGACCCGGAATCAGCTCAAAGAGCATCACGAACTTTTAGTCCAGATCCGTGAACAACTCATCACACTTTTCCCCGAAGCTGAAACCGAGCAAATTGAAATCGAGCGCATCAAACCGCGCACGCTATTAACCATCGCTGGTGGAACTATCGCTGGCTATCTCCTCCTGACCCAACTTGCACAGGTAAATCTAAATAATTTAATTGCGCACGCCAATCCCATCTACCTCTTGATCGCACTCGGATTATCAGCTTTGACTTATGTCGCTGCCACGCTTTCACTTACTGGAGTAACGCCAGAGCGACTACCTTTTTGGAAAACATTTCAAGCGCAGTGGGCTGCATCTTTTGCAACATTGGTTGCTCCACCCACACTTGGCTCAGTCGCCGTCAATATTCGATTCTTAACTAAACAAGGAATCAACAGCGCTCTTGCTGGTGCAAGTGTGGCTGTTGCTCAAGTCTTAGCTTTCTTTAGCCACATAACTTTGCTGCTTATTGCTGCAATTGCCGCTGGTACTGCAAGCGACTTATCGTTTGCCCCGACAAGAACAGCAGTTTTGGTTGTTGGAGTTATAGCTATGGCGATTTCAATTGCTCTGAGTTTCACATCAGTGCGCAAACAGCTTATTGGTCGCGTGCGCCCAATTATTGAGCAAGTGATTCCACGTCTTGCTGCACTTATCAATCAGCCACGCAAACTTAGCCAAGGTATCGGCGGCGTATTGATGCTGAATTTGTGTTACTGCTTATGTTTGTATTTCTGTGTTCTAGCATTCACGCCAAAGGCATCCATTGTTGGAGTCGCATTGGTCTATTTGGGAAGTAGCGTTGTTGCGCAAGCAGCCCCAACACCCGGTGGCCTGGGTGCGGTTGAAGCGGCTTTGGCTGCTGGCCTAACCGCAACTGGAATTCAAGGTGAAATTGCGGTTTCGGCAACACTGCTATTTCGCTTAGGCACTTTCTGGCTTCCAACCATCCCAGGCTGGATTGCGTTTGGTCGCCTGCAAAAATCTGGCGACCTTTAATTAATAAGTCGGCTTTTCTGGCTCAATCTGATTAACCCAAGCAATAACGCCACCGCCAACATGAATTGCATCAGCAAATCCAGCGCCTTTAACTACCGCTAGAACTTCAGCAGATCGGCCGCCAACTTTACAATGCAAAACAACCTGCTTGTCTTGCGGCAAATCAGCTAACGCATTACCCATTAAGAATTCGTTCTTTGGAATTAGAACTGAACCAGGAATGCTTACGATTTCGAATTCGTTTGGTTCGCGCACATCAATTAAAACAAAATCGCGTTCGCCACGGTCGCGCTCGATCAGCATCTGCGAAAGTTGCTTCACGTTAATTGTTGAATCTACAACTGCGGAAGCTGCCTCATCAGAGACAGCGCCACAGAATGCTTCATAGTCAATCAATTCAGTAACGGTTGGATTGGTTCCACAAATTGCACAATCAGGATCTTTACGAATCTTGATTTTGCGGTAAGTCATTTCAAGTGCGTCATAAACCATGAGTGAGCCAACAAGTGGTTCGCCAATTCCAGCTAAAACTTTGATTGCTTCATTTACCTGGATTGAACCGATTGCGGCACACAGCACACCAAGTACGCCACCTTCAGCACAAGAAGGAACCATGCCCGGCGGTGGTGGTTCTGGGTAAAGGCAGCGATAGCAAGGGCCATGTTGGGACCAAAATACACTCGACTGACCATCAAAGCGGTAAATAGAACCCCACACATAAGGCTTGTTCAATAAAACACAGGCGTCGTTGACTAAGTAACGAGTAGCAAAGTTGTCAGTGCCATCAACAATCAAGTCGTACTGACTGAATAGATCCAGCACATTTGTGGAATCAAGTCGCATTTCGTGAATGTTTACCTGAACATACGGATTAATTTCGCGCACACTATCTGCTGCGCTTTGTGCTTTTGATCGACCAATGTCACTGTGACCATGAATGATCTGACGCTGCAAGTTTGATTCGTCCACAACATCGAATTCAACAATGCCAATCGTGCCAACACCTGCTGCAGCGAGGTACATGAGTGCAGGACTACCAAGTCCGCCAGCACCAATACACAAAACTCGAGCATTCTTAAGGCGCTTCTGCCCAATCATGCCAACGTCAGGGATGATGATGTGCCGGCTATAACGGCGAACTTCATCAACACTTAGCTCTACAGCCGGTTGTACCAACGGTGGCAACGACATGTTTGCTCCCTTGTATGTGCGTTACTTTAGGTAACAGTTTCTCGCATATGTATGTTCCCAGCCAAATGAGCCCATATGTTCGCTACTTGTCTGGCGGCAGACGATAATAAGTAAGTAACAGATTCTCAAGAGATCGGCAGAAACCGTGGAAATTCGCATTAATGTTCAGGACGCAAGTCGGGAAATTGTTTTGGAAAGCAATCAAACACCTGACGATGTCGCAAAGCTAATCAACAAAGCGGTTGAGTCCGGCGAAATTTTGACTTTGGTTGACGAAAAAGGTCGTCGCGTAATTGTGCCCGGGGGAAAAATTGCTTTTGTCGAAATCGGTGCTAACAGCGCTGGGCGCGTAGGTTTTGCTACTGACTAATTAGGCAGCTAGGCCTAATGCGTCCATCCGACGCGAATGCCCCACTGTTAGTCGACTAACTAATGTCGACATGTTGTCCAAATCTATTTCAACACCTGCAGGTGGATTTAAAAATAATCCAGCAAGTGCTGGTCGAGTTTTGGCAACAAGTGATGCTTGCGAAATCATTTCACCCATAAGTCTGCGACCCCAAAGCGCTAACTTGCCAGCATTTTTTGGATCTTGCACAATTGCGCGCTTAATGTGATCGATCGCAAATTCAGCAATACCGATATCGCCTAAAACTTCATTCACTAACGTCACGGTTTGTGGGTCTAGGTAAACAGAAATCTCGCGATAGAAATCGGCAGTAATTCCATCTCCGACATAAGCCTTTAGTAACCCTTCGAGCCAGTTACTCGGTTCCATAGTGTTATGAAACTGGGTTAGCGGTTCAATAAAAGGTTCCATCGCCACAATTGGGTCTGCGCCTAATTCGACAATGCGCGCTGAGACTGCTTCATAGTGACGATACTCACTAGCTGCCATTCGGCCAAGAGCAATTTTCTCGCTTACACCAGGGGCAAATTTCGCATCATTTGCGGTGCGCTCAAAGGCAACTAGTTCACCGAAAGCCAGGACGCCAAGTAGGTCAATTACTGCAGGATTGCTCACAGCATTTAAGGTTACGCTAGTTCGGCGGTACGCTGGGCATAGCCCTAGTATTTCTGGGCTATCCATGAAACTGGGAGTTACCATCTCGACTTTTGCTGAACTCGGTGTTCCCGAGCAAATCTGCGCCGCACTGAGCGAACAGGGAATCATTGAGGCATTCCCAATCCAAGAAATGACCTTGCCTATTGCAATGGCTGGCCAGGATCTTATTGGGCAAGCCAAAACTGGAACTGGCAAAACTTTAGGATTCGGCATCCCGCTACTCACTCAGGTGCTTGAAAAGAAAACCTCTGATGTGGGTCGCACTCCCCTTGCTCTTGTAATTGTGCCAACGCGCGAACTCGCAATCCAGGTCGCGAGCGACTTGTCTCAAGCAGCCGCAAAATTAGATGTCGAAATTTTGAGTGTCTACGGTGGCAAAGCTTATGAACCACAAATCGCAGCGCTCGAAAAAGGAGTTGACGTAGCAGTTGGCACTCCGGGTCGACTTATTGACCTGATGAAACAACGTCATTTGAATTTAAAGAACGTGCGAGTTCTTGTACTTGACGAAGCTGATGAAATGTTAGACATGGGCTTTTTGCCAGATGTTGAAAATCTAGTAAGCAACTTACCTACTGCTCGTCACACCATGTTGTTTTCTGCAACTATGCCAGGCCAGATTGTGGCACTTGCTCGACGCTACATGTCACAGCCAACCCACATTCGTGCCAGCGATCCGACAAACGAATCTTCAATTGTCGATGCAATCGAGCAGCACGTTTGGCGTGCGCACCAAATGGATAAGCCAGAATTAGTAGCTCGCGTTTTGCAGGCAACTGGTCGCGGATTAACCATTATTTTTTGTCGCACTAAGCGAGTTGCTAGTTCGCTTAGCGAAAACCTAAGTGAGCGTGGCTTTGCTGTTGCCTCGGTACATGGCGACTTAGGACAAGGCGCTCGTGAACAAGCATTGCGCGCATTCCGAAACGGCAAAGTTGATGTGCTGGTAGCAACTGATGTTGCTGCTCGTGGTATCGATGTTGCTGATGTAACACACGTTATCAACTACGAATGCCCTGAAGACGATAAAACTTATGTACACCGCATTGGTCGTACTGGCCGTGCTGGAAATACTGGCGTGGCCATCACTTTGGTCGACTGGCAAGACACCAATCGTTGGCAGATGATCAACCGCACACTGGGATTGGCGTTCAACGATCCACTAGAAACTTACTCATCAAGTCCGCATGTCTACGCAGGATTAAACATTCCTGCTGGAATCACGGGGCAGCTGCCTACGGCTAATCAAAGTCGCGCTGGCCTTGGCGCAGAAACCATCGAAGAACTTGGCGAAACCGGCAAACGCAAGGGTGGCAACAGCGCACCACGAACTAATAAGCCTGCGCGCGATAACAAATCTGGTGGGCAAAGAACAGATAGAGCTAAACCAGCTCGCACTTCTGAAATAAAAACCGAGGATGCGCCTAAAGAGCGGACCCAACGTGCACCACGTAAACGTACGCGTGGAACTAATACGCCTGAAGCAGCAAGCGACTAGTCAAAGACGACACCAGAGCTTGCTTCTTGCCAGGTCTGATTCAACGCTTTTGAAAGCACTTCATTTACTTCTTTAGAGTTTTTCTGGGCCAATTCAAAGGCAGATACTGGTTTGCCAATTCGCATCCGAATAATTGGGACTCGTAGTGCGCCGGTGAAGCTCCACAAAACACTTTTAGCAACAGAACCCGAACCTAAGGTTCGGCTGTCATGGTGTGCAATTGGCACAACTGTGACAGACGCCGATTTTGCTAAGCCTGCAGCGCCCGGGCGCCAATCGCGAGGAGAACCATCGTCGTGAACTTTGACATCGCCTTCGGGGTAAATAAGCACACACTCACCAGCACGCAGTGCTTCAAGCGCGGCGCGATATGCAGCGCGGCCATCGTGTTGATCCACTGGAATAATGCCGCTCTTGGTGCATGCTTGCTTGGTAACTGGATAGTCCCATAAATCTGAAGTGCCGATAGGCCGAATGTGGCGCCGATGTGTGCACTCGCCTTCGCACGGCAGATCACAAGTGAAACCCATATTGTGCAGTGTGCCTAAAACTACGATGACATCTACAACTGTCGTATGGTTCACCACAATTAAAGCTGGGCCCGGCTGCTCCAAAACATCTAGATTGGCGCGTCCGTATACCGAGACACGACAGAGCGAACGCACCATCTTGCCTAGTAACGAACCAGCGCTAATCACGCGAACTCCCCTGTGTTTATTAAGGAAAGTCTACCTGACTGATTTTTTGGGGTAATCTTCACGTGTGACTACTACAGCAACGCGCGTTTATCTGGCCCGATTGGCCGGAACAGCGGTTTTTGATACAGCGGGTGACCGTGTGGGCAAAATCCGCGATATTGTCGTGCTTGCCCGCGATACGGACAAGGCGCCAAATGTGCTCGGTCTAGTGGTTGAAGTCGCCCCACGCCGTCGAATTTTTGTGCCCATGTCGCGAATTACCGCAATGGATCCAGGCTCTGTTGTGACCAGCGGAATGGTGAATCTACGTCGATTCGAACGTCGCAATGACGAGAAACTAGTGATTGCTGAGTTACTCGATCAAAGAGTCAATCTATTAGTCACCGGCGAAAAAGGCACTGTTGAAGACATCGCCATGGTATCTGGTCGACTTCATGACTGGTACGTCTCACGTCTGTTCATTCGCAAAGGTGAAAGTCGTTTTGGCCGCCGTGGCCCAACAGTGACTGTTGACTGGAATGAAGTAACTGGTTTGTTCGCTGAATTCGAGCCGCAGGGTGTTGATTCACTGCTTAAGTCAATCCACTCAATGCGCGCGGCAGACATCGCAAACGTATTACAAGGCTTAACACCTAAGCGTCGACTAGAGGTTGTTGCCCAACTTGATCTGAATTTGTTGGCCGACGTAGTTGAGGAACTTCCTGAAGACGATCGAGTTGAAATTATTTCTGAACTCGGACTCGAGCGAGCAACAGATGTTCTCGAAGAGATGGACCCAGACGACGCTGCTGACTTGCTGAGCGAACTCCCACCTGAACGTGCCCAAGCATTCCTAGAAGCTATGGAACCAGAAGATGCTGAAGACTTGCGGCGCCTTTTGGCTTACGACGATTTCAGCGCTGGCGGCATGATGACTACCGAACCAATTTTGGTTTCCTCTGATGCCACGGTTGCCGAAGCGTTAGCCCGAGTGCGAGTGCCCGAACTATCTCCAGCTGTTGCTTCTCAGGTTTATGTTGTACGCCCACCGATTGAAACACCTACTGGTCGTTACATTGGCGTGGCTCATGTGCAGCGCTTATTGCGTGAAGCGCCTGCAACACTTGTTTCAGCCATCTTGGATAGTTCCCTTGAACCAATTGGCCCTGACGCGCCTTTAGGCCAAGTCGCCCGTTATTTCGCGACATACAACTTGGTTGCATTGCCCGTTGTAGACGAGAATGGACACTTGTTAGGCGCTGTCACCATTGACGATGTAATTGACCACATGCTGCCTGACGATTGGCGGGAAAACGAGAACGATGAGGAGGGCTGATTATGGCACGCGAAGAACGACGTGGTCCACGATTGGATCAGCCATTAGAACGCTCACGCTCACTACGCCCAAGCGTTGATTCAGAAACAGCTGGTCGCTTAAGCGAGCGAGTAGCAAGATTCCTCGGATCGTGGCGTTTCCTTGGGTACATGACCCTAGCAATCGTTGGGTGGTTGCTTTGGAATATTTTTGCACCAAAAGATGCGCAAATTGATGCATACCCATTCTTATTTTTGACTTTGGTACTTTCCCTTCAGGCATCATATGCAGCTCCGCTAATTTTGCTTGCCCAGAATCGTCAGGCAGATCGCGACCGCGTTCAATTCCAGGAAGATCGCGATCAAACTGAGCGCTTGTTGGCTGATGCTGACTACTTAACGCGCGAAGTTGCTGCTCTGCGAATGGCAATTGGCGAACTAGCAACTCGCGACTACTTACGTGGCGAGATAAAGTCATTATTAGAAGAACTTGGTGCGCTTTCTAATAATGATGATAAAGATTCACCTGCAACCAACTAATTACTAAGGATCAATTCGTGAGCATTTCACGCGATGCAGTTCAGGCTGCACTTGCCACCGTTATCGACCCAGAAATTCGCCGACCAATAACTGAGATTGGCATGCTCAAGGGTTTTGAAATATCAGGTTCAACAGTCAACGTTGATGTTTACTTAACAATTGCTGCTTGCCCGATGAAAGAAGCCATTACCGGTGGCGTGCAATCTGCTGTTGGCGCTGTTCCCGGTGTCAGCGAAGTTAATGTTTCACTCGAACCTATGAGCGAAGAGCAGCGCGAACAACTACGAAACTTGCTGCAAGGTCCACAGAAAAAGATTGCGTTCACTCAGCCGGATTCGCTGACTCGCATCTATGCGATTGCCTCGGGTAAAGGCGGCGTTGGCAAGTCTTCAATCACGGTGAACTTGGCTGCATCCCTTGCTGCACAAGGAAAATCTGTTGGCATCCTAGATGCGGATATTTATGGTCACTCAATTCCTGACATGCTCGGTCTAACTGGTGGTCCTACGCCAATCGATGGAATGATGTTGCCACAATCGGCACACGGAATCAGTGTGATGTCGATGTTATCTTTCAAGCCAGGCGGTCGGCACGAACCAATTGCAGCTCGTGGACCAATGCTGCACAAATATGTTGAAGCATTCCTAACTGACGTCTACTGGGGAGAGCTTGATGTATTGCTCTTTGATATGCCACCAGGTACTGGTGATGTGCCAATGAGTGTGGCCCGACTTCTGCCACATGCAGAATTAATTGTTGTCACTACCCCACAACTTGCGGCAGCCGATGTGGCAATTCGCGCAGGCATGCTGGCTCCAGCTTTTGACCAAAAAGTATTCGGTGTGCTCGAAAACATGTCAGCACTTACTTGCCCACACTGTGGCGAAGCTATGGAGTTGTTTGGCAGTGGCGGTGGCGAGTCGGTAGCAAAAACACTTTCTGAAAACCTTGGCTACGAGATTCCACTTTTAGCCAAGATAGCTTTTGATTCCCGTTTGCGTGAAGGTGGCGATAGTGGTTCACCACTAGTTGTCGATCATCCAGATTCGCAGGCAGCTGTTCAACTTGGTGAATTAGCAAAGCGCATGGTTGATCGACCAAGGTCATTAAGCGATCTGCGACTTACCGTTCTTTCTTAAGTCGCATCTGGATCGAAGTCAGTTCGCAAATTATTACGGCTAACCCGAACTGGCGGCGTATCGCTATTTTGCCGCGATGAATTATCTGATGCCAGTACTTGATTCATGATGCCCCGTGGCGTCAGACTTTGTAGTTCGGTAGCGAAATTTGTGATGCCTTTAGCTTCTTCATCAAGTGATTCCATAGCATTAGCCAGAAATGCTCGTGCTCGTCGGATACCGCTACCGGCACTGCGCGCAATTTCCGGCAAACGATTTGGGCCAAAAATCACCAGTGCAATAACAGCAATAAAGAAAAGTTCCGGAAAGCCAACACCAAGCATTCGAGTTTTCCCCTCTTAATTAGACGCTTTAGACGCTAAGACCACTGTGACATCAGAATTATTTCGTCGCGTGAGTACAACTTTATCGCCTGAATTACGGGCCCGAATTTTGACTATCAATTCAGTGCCATCGTTTACGAGATCTCCATCGATAGCGGTAATTACATCGCCTGGCTTAAGGTCTGTATTCTGCGCCGGTCCACCAGGGGTAATTTCGCTAACTTTTGCGCCCACCCCGGTGTAACGCATATCTACTGAGATTCCAATGATCGGATGAGTCGACGAACCAGTTTGCATAAGTTCAGTTGCAACTCGCTTCGCTTCGTTGATTGGGATCGAAAAACCAAGTCCGATGCTGCCAGATTCTGCGCCAAGTGAAGTTGAGCCTAGAGTGGCAATCGCTGAGTTAATGCCGATTACCTGACCCCGTGCATTCACCAGTGGACCACCTGAATTACCTGGATTGATTGCGGCATCAGTTTGAATCGCATTGATAAACGATGAGTCACCGCTGGAACCAGCGGTTACCGGGCGATTGAGCGCCGAGATGATTCCGTAGGTAACTGTTCCACTTAATCCCAGCGGCGAACCTATGGCGATTGCGGTATCCCCGACGACAACATCATCTGAATTTCCTAATGTGGCAACAGGCAAGTTTGCAGCAGCAATCTTTAGTACCGCTAAATCGTAGGACGGATCCCGACCAACAATGCTGGCTCCGATAGATTTTTGATTTTGAAAATGAACCGTAATTCGAGCTGATGATCCTGCGCCCACCACAACGTGGTTGTTCGTCAAAACATAAGACCAAGTGTTCGTGGTCTTGATGACAAAACCAGAGCCTGTGCCTTCGCCAGATGCAGACGAAACATCAATCGAAACTACAACTGGTAAAACATTTTTAGCAATGTTTGCAATCGAGCCATCCGGGCGCGGTGAGGTGTCGCCAGGTGTGGAAATTAGGTTTGTATAAGTGCCGGAATTATTGGCAACCGTAGCTGCCAAATGGTAACCCGCTGCCCCGCCTAAAAAGCCGGCAATTAGTCCTGCGATTACCGCAGCAAGTACCGGGCGATTCCACTTAGATTCTGGCGATGACGGCTTTGGCTGATAAACCCAGGTAGCTCCTAGAACTTGACCAGCGTCTGCATCTGCTGCAGTGGGCGCAGGAACAGCGGTTACGTCCGCTGAATCTGATCCGGGTGCGCCAGCGGCCAAGACATCAACTGAGTCTGCAGTCGCGCTATCAGTTGGACCTGTTGGCGTGAAATCTGCAGAATCTGGCGCCGCTTCAGGCTGGCCCACGTGCTCGTTATGACTCTCTGTCATGGTGACAATTTCCTCACTTCAAACTTTTCACAGCAAGTACTTGCTCTTACCCCTAATTGTTGCCCATATCAACACGATGTGACGCAGTGGTGGGTCAATCTTCACAGAATCCAAACATGGGTCGTACGCTTACTTACATGGCACCAACTGATCCACGCATTTTGGCACTACACAAAGCTTCATGGGACTTCGCGGAAGCTTGGGCCCCTGAAGATGCAGCTCGCACCGGGGCGCGCGCACGGGCCGCTGAGATTGGCTGTGCGGCTGTTAGCCCAGGTGCTGGCAGCATACTTCGCTTACTAGCTGCGGCAATCGATGCTCGCAATGTCGTTGAAATTGGCACCGGCGCCGGCATTTCTGCGCTCTGGCTATTAGAAGGCATGAATCCTTATGGCGTATTAACCAGTGTGGATAGCGAAGCAGAGCATCAGGTAATCGCTAAAGACGCCCTTGCCGAGTCTGGAATTCCAGCAAAGCGCGTACGTCTAATTAATGGGCGAGTAAGTGAAGTTCTTGATCGCTTAACCGAGTATGCATACGACATTGTTTTAATTTCTGGTCGTCCGCTTGAGCTTGAATCAAATATTGAAAGCGCCATGACTTTGCTCCGCCAAGGTGGCCTATTAATTGTTGATCGCGCTCTTTGGTCAGACCGAGTTGCTGACCCAGCGCAGCGAGATGCAGAAACAGTGTCCGTTAGAACCGCCGTTAATGCCCTGTCAAAAAATGATGAGCTAGTCGGATCATTGATACCGATGGGCGATGGTTTGCTAGTCGCAGTGCGACGTTAAAACTATTTCTTCTTAGCCGGAGTCTTTGGCATTCCAGTTACGGTGTCGGCCAAGACAACACTTAAATCTTTTACTTCTTGCGCGTTGAGTTCAACAACTAAACGTCCGCCACCTTCAAGTGGGACTCGCAATACGTAACTACGTCCCTCTTTTGGGCATTCCATCGGACCGTCTCCGGTACGTGGCTTCATTGCAGCCATAAGAGGACCTCTTTCAATTAGAGCATTTAACTAGTTCCCCATTATCCCAAAGAATCGGGTGGTTAAGAAATCCCTAAATTTGGCCAATTTCCACTAAATGTGCGAACTTTGCCAAGGAGCGTCTGATGCCAAACAAAAATGCTGGCTTTATCAATAAAAAGCCCAATTTCCCAATGACTCCAAGGGGAATTTCTAGGTCTTCAGCCCAGATAAAAGTAGCAGCCTGCTCGTGAATCGGTTCAACTACGAATTCCCCAGTACCGCGCACGATGTTGCCAGTATGTACCACTTTGCAAACAGTAGGCGGATTCCACTCGGTGATCGTCATAGTGTCCAGGATGCCGATTGGTCCAAAGCCAGTGAAAGCGCTAATTCGTGCGTCAACATGTCGGCCATCACCATCCTGTGATTCAACTTTAGTTGCCATCATCCATTTGCCTTGATCGGTCCAGGATGTCATTGCATCCCATACCGCCTGTGCTGGAGCCTGGATGTCAACGCGTAATTCCAAATGAGTCATTACTACACGGTACCTGAAGGTGCCTCATTGCCACCACCGCGGATAACACCGCGCTCGTCAACGAGCGCCTTGCGATGCGTTGCAGCTTGCATCAGAATCTCGATCGCCTCATCAACATCATCGGTGATGTGCAGCATATCTACGTCTTCAGGTGAGATTTTGTTCTCGGCAGCGACTGTGGATTTTAACCATTCGACCATCGCGCCCCAGTATTTTGTACCAATTAAGACGATTGGAAATGAAGTCACTTTTTTGGTTTGCACCAAAGTTAATGCTTCAAAAAGTTCATCAAAAGTTCCGTAGCCGCCAGGGAATACAACAAAGCCTTGAGCATATTTAATGAACATTGTTTTGCGAGCAAAGAAGTAGCGGAAATCAATACCAAGTTCAATGTATTCATTCATGCTTTGCTCAAAGGTCAATTCAATTCCAAGCCCAACAGAAATACCGGGGCCAGCCATACATCCTTTATTTGCGGCTTCCATAATCCCTGGACCGCCACCGGTGATGACGCTGTAGCCCAGATTTGAAAGTTTGTTGGCTAATTCCTGCGCCTGTAAATATTCAGGGTGATCGCTCGGAGTGCGAGCGCTACCAAAAATGCTAAATGCTGGCCCAAGATCGGCAAGTGCGCCGAAACCGTTAACAAACTCAGACTGAATCCGCATGACCCGCCATGGGTCTTGATGTAGCCATTCGGCTGGCCCATGGCTATCCAACAGTCGTTGATCTGTTGTTCCCTTGCGTTTTGCGTGGCCACGTCTGATTACGGGACCTTGGCGCTGTGACTCATTATGTGATTGGCGTGAATTCATAGTTCCACGCTAGCGCCTAATGGCAACCCGAACCTGTTATTTAACTAGCCACTGATTAATGAGTTCGGCGGTGCGATAGATCTGACTAACTGGAACGTGTTCACCAGCGCTGTGTGCCAAACCTGGGTTTCCTGGACCAAGATTTACTGCCGGAATACCTAACTCGGCGAATCTAGAAACGTCGGTCCAACCAAATTTCGCAACGACATCACCGCCCACTTGCTCAAGTAAATTCGCTAATGCGGGTTCACTTAAGCCAGGTAATGCACCTGGTGCATTATCCACTATCTCAACATCGAACCCGGAAAAAATTTGGATAATCTTGGCTTCGGCGTCCCCCGCGCTAACACTTGGTGCGTAACGATAATTTACAGTTAGCATGGCTGAATCAGGAATAACATTTCCAGCTATACCGCCACTAATTCCGACTGCGTTTAGTCCTTCGCGATATTCAAGTCCATCAACTAATACCCGGTCCGGTTCAAAGTTAGCCAAGATAACCAACGCCGGTGCCAATTCATGAATTGCATTCTTACCGTGCCAAGATCGCGCACTATGAGCCCGAACACCTGTTGCCGTAATTTGTGCACGTAACGTTCCTTGGCAACCCGCTTCAATTCCGGCATTGGATGGTTCGAGTAGAACTGCGATGTCGGCAGTAAGTAATTCCGGCGCCACTTTGCTAACCAAAGCTAGCCCGTTGCGAGAACTATCTACTTCTTCACATTCATAAAAAATATAAGTTACATCTACATTTGGATCGCTAACTGTCACTGCTGTTTTTAGTGCAACAGCAACTCCAGATTTCATGTCACAACTACCGAGCCCAAAGATAACTTCTTCATCCACTGATTCACCAGTTGGCAGGTTGCCACCGGCTGGCACTCGGATGGCGCTGGTGTTGTTAGCTGGTGGAACTGTGTCGAGATGCCCAGCTAAGACAACCCGCTTTGAGTGGCCCAAATTAGTGCGGGCAATAACAGTGTTTGAGATTCGAGTAACCGACAGCCAATCACAACGTTCTAGTTCGGCTTGAACAGCGTTGGCAAGCGCGGCCTCATCGCCAGAGACACTCGCCACATTGACTAGTTGCATAGTGATATCTGCGACATCAGCACCTAGGTTAAGTAACAAAGACTCCACACGACTACCGTAGTGGTGTAGAGGTTTTATTGGCTAATAGCCAACACATAGAGGAGTCTCATGTCACAGCATGAAAGCGCATCTGCCATAGGTTTAGCGACATATTCTGATGGGTCCTTACTTGATGTTTGGTATCCAGAACCGGCGCTATCTGCAAGTGCCAAGCCTGTTAGTGGTCTTGAACGTGGCATCGATACCGATGACATTCGCGCAGTCCGCGTTGAAGTCATCACAACAGTTATTGATGATCTTGGCGCTGCTCCAGTTGATGCAGCCGATGCCTACCTGCGGTTGCACCTACTTTCACACCGGTTGAAGGCTCCGCGCAGTATTAACTTGGATGGCATCTTTGGATTACTCGCCAATGTTGCATGGACATCACTTGGGCCAATTGCCGTAAACAATCTTTCAGCTGCGCAACTGCAAGCTCGTAGCAAGGGCCAGCACATCACAATTTTTGGCGTCGACAAATTCCCACGAATGGTTGACTATGTGGTACCAAGTGGTGTGCGGATCGCAGATGCTGATCGCGTCCGACTGGGCGCACACTTGGCCGACGGCACAACAGTGATGCACGAAGGTTTTGTTAATTTCAATGCCGGCACGCTGGGGGTCAGCATGGTCGAAGGTCGGATTTCAGCTGGCGTTGTTGTGGGCGATGGCTCAGACATCGGCGGTGGGGCAAGCATCATGGGTACGCTCTCAGGTGGCGGCAAAGAGATGATCACAATTGCTAAGAATTGCTTAGTCGGCGCTAATGCCGGTGTTGGTATTTCACTTGGCGATAACTGTCTAATTGAATCCGGCTGCTACATAACAGGTGGATCGAAAATTACCTTGCCTGATGGCCAAGTAGTGAAAGGTCGCGAACTTTCTGGGGCAACTGGCTTGTTGTACCGACGCAATTCGCTAACTGGAGCTCTAGAAGCTGTTGCTCGCGAAGGATCTTGGGGCGGCTTGAACGCAGCTCTACACGCTAATTAACGGCTAGTAATTTGCGTGTAATCGCGCGCATCTTGACCAACATAGACCTGACGTGGACGGCCAATCTTTGTTGCGGGATCATTGATCATTTCGTGCCATTGGGCAATCCAACCTGGTAAGCGACCAAGTGCAAACATCACAGTGAACATTGGAGTTGGGAAACCAACGGCACGGTAAATCAAGCCAGTGTAGAAATCGACATTTGGATATAGCTTGCGGCTAATGAAGAAGTCATCAGCCAAAGCTGCTTCTTCAAGTTCGCGAGCAATATCAAATAGTGGGTCCTGAACACCAAGACGAGTCAAGATATCTTCGCAATGACGTTTAACGATAGCTGCGCGTGGATCGTAATTCTTGTAAACACGATGTCCAAAGCCCATTAGGCGGATGCCATCTTCTTTGTTCTTAACTTTGTTGATGAATGCCTGAACGCCCTCGCCAGAATCTTTTATCCCCTGCAACATTTCAAGTACTGCCTGATTCGCTCCACCGTGAAGTGGACCAAATAGTGCATTGATGCCAGCTGATACTGAGGCAAATAGGTTGGCGTGAGATGAACCCACCATACGAACGGTGGAAGTTGAACAATTCTGCTCATGATCGGCATGCAAAATGAAGAGCATGTCTAGCGCTTTCACTACGACATCATCAACGATGTACTCTTCAGCAGGCACCCCGAAAGTCATCTTCATTAAGTTTTGTACATAGCTCAAGTTGTTATCTGGATAAACAAACGGCTGGCCAACTGTTTTCTTATGTGCGTAGGCCGCAAGTGTTGGCATCTTTGCCATCAAGCGAATAGTGGAAACTTCAACCTGATACGGATCAAACGGGTCAAGAGAATCCTGATAGAAAGTTGACAGCGCGCTAACCGCACTTGAAAGAACCGGCATCGGATGCGCATCGCGTGGAAAACCACCAAAGAAGCGGCGCATGTCCTCATGGATCATGGTGTGGCGACTAATTTGAGATTCGAATTCAGTCAGCTGGCTTGCAGTTGGCAATTCACCGTAAATCAATAGGTAAGAAACTTCGGTGAACGAACTCTTATCGGCCAACTGTTCAATTGGATATCCGCGGTAACGAAGAATGCCCTGGTCGCCATCAAGGTAAGTGATACTTGAGGCACATGACGCTGTGTTCATGAATCCGTAGTCGAGGGCAACATCACCTGTTTCCTTGAGCAGATTGTTAACGTTCAATCCATTAGAACCAACGGTGGCTTTGACCTCTGGCAGGTCGATTCGGGAGTCCCCAAAATTTAAAATTGCATCAGGCATAAACCTAAACTTACTAGGACACACCCACCACGCACTAATGGCAGGTCAGAGCGGTAATGAAGCCAGTCTTTGGCCAACCGCAGCGATGCGTTCGTCAGAGGCAGTGAGGGCCATCCGAACATGGTTTGATCCTGCTGGGCCATAAAAATCGCCCGGAGCACACAAAATGCCAACAACTGCAAGCAAAGACACGGTTTCTAAACACGGCTTTGCCGCCGTTACCCAAAGGTAGAGCCCTGCTTGGGAGTGGTGAATCTGCAGACCAGCATCAAGGACCATAGCCTTTAGAACTTTTCGTCGATTGTGATAGACATCACGCTGCTGAACCACATGAGCTGAGTCGCCAAGGGCCGCCACAGTTGCGGCCTGAATTGGGCTCGGCAAAAGCATGCCGGCGTGTTTGCGCAGTGCCAAGATATCTGCGATCAATCGCTTGTCACCTAATACAGCACCTGAGCGATAACCAGCCAAGTTTGAGCGCTTGGAAAGTGAGTGAACTGCCAGTACAGATTCGTTACTGTTGCCAACTACATCAGGGTGCAGGATTGAAACCGGATCTACATCCCAACCCAGTTCGACATAACATTCGTCACTTACAACTACAGCGCCGATTTCTCGAGCTCGAGCGACAACGGCGCTTAGATGCGAAACTGTTTTCACTTCGCCGGTTGGATTACTCGGACTGTTAACCCAGATTAAAGCGGTTTCGGCCGGAATCTCTTCGGCATGGTTGTAGGTGAGAAAATTCGCTCGAGCCATCTGCGCACCAACTGCATATGTTGGATAAGCCAACTCTGGAATTGCAACCGTGTGCTCTGGCCCAAGTCCCAAAATGGTCGGTAGCCAAGCCACTATTTCTTTTGAGCCGATTGTTGGTGAAATTTCATCAAGGCCAACAGTTACGCCAAGTGCTTTTTGCGCCCAATCAGACCATGCTTGGCGCAGTTCAACTGTGCCCACCGCAGTTGGATACCCTGGCGCATTTGCTGCTGCTTTTAACGCTTCGGTAATTACGCTTGGGGTTGGGTCAACGGGAGTGCCAATTGATAAATCGATAATTCCATCAGGATGACTCCGTGCTAGTTCCGCAGCCCCCGCGATACGGTCCCATGGAAAATCCGGTAACCCATTAGCAAGTGGCGTGAACAGAGGAGTTATCCCTGTGGTGGAAGTGCAGCAACAAATTCTGGATCATTGCTGGTCTTGCCAGTTTTTGCAGCGCCGCCAGGTGAACCCAGAACTTTGAAAAAATCAACGTTTAACTGTTTGAACTTGTTCTGATCTTCAGGAACATCATCTTCGTAGTAAATAGCTTCTGTTGGACACACTGGTTCACAGGCGCCACAATCAACACATTCGTCTGCCTGGATGTACATCATGCGATCGCCTTCATAAATGCAATCGACAGGGCACTCTTCAATGCAAGCCTTATCTTTCACATCGACACATGGCAGTGTGATGACATAGGTCATGATGATCCTCCAGAACTTAGGTTTAGTGAATTGCTCACTGGTTATAACTTACCCAAGGCTGAGCTATTACGCTTGCGCATCCCCCCGTGTCAGGAATGACTTGGGGATGGGCTGGCAACTGGAGCAGCGGGTTTACCACAAATGACCCGAGGCTCAGGTGCATAGTGCGTATTAAACGGCTCGCGTTTCACTACTTTTCCACCAACGGTAACCACACGCGTAACGGTAATGTCGAAGCCATTTTGGCCACCCTGATATTCGCAGCCATCGATATCGCTATTAATGGTTCCAAATTGAGTTATGTTGCGCCATGGGCTAGAAATTGCCTCAACTTGGTCAAATTCTTTAGTTCCGTAAAACGTAACTGTGACTGAACTATCGGTTATCGATGCTTTGATTAAAACACCGTGTTTAGAAGTATTACGCCACTTCATATCAAGATTTCCCCATGAAACAGTTGCCTCTAAGCCAGGTCGATATCTTGGGATCCAGATTGTGTGCGCTCGCTGTTCTACGCGCTGCATGTTTGCATAAAAAGCAGCGGTCCAAACTGTGGTGGTTGCTGTCGAAACTCCACCACCTAAATCCTTGAGGAACTGCCCACCTGGACCAATGATGTAGCCAACTGTGTAGCCATTTGCAACTGTACGTTCATGCACAGTGTCATTCATAGAAAAAATTTCGCCAGGCTTGACTATGGTGCCATCGAGGTAGCGGGCCGCTTGGCCGATGTTTTGCACGCGATAGGCAGCATAAGGAAAGTTCTGGGTGAAGCTACTCAATTTCTCAGTGATGCCTAATGCTTTTGCATCTGCATCCGAAAATTCAGGTTTCGTCTCGGCCAACTCCAGATTAACAATGCGCGGAGCCAGCTGGTCAATAACTTGCAATACCGCTTGCGCGACTTTGTCAGGATTAATACCGGTTCCATTCTTGCCAGGAACTACATACGGTTTACCATTGAAAATTTTGAAGGATGCATCAACCGCAGTGTTACCTATTCCCTGAATTTGCGGCTTAAGCACGTCAACCAAAACAGCGCCATCAATCTGGGGAACAAATTTTCCATCCGCACCCACGTAAGTAAGCGCACGAGCCAGATCCGCCGGCTGAATTGTTCCCTCTTTTTTACCAACAGTGACAGTGATTGGCGAGGCAATTGCAGCTTTTGCGTTAGTAATAAATTCATTGGCTTGGGCATCGGAAACCGAAGGGTTCACTGAGACAAATTGGAGAACTACTGGATCAGGCGAGGTCGGGAAACTGCTGACCAACAGGTGTTGCACCGACTCAGCGGCAAGCACTTGACCAGACTCGCCCTTAATAAGTTTGGGCGACGCATTCTCAAAAACGATTTTGGGTTCGACCGCAATTTTGTCTACTCGAGCGCAGATAGCTGCGATAGCCGTGCTTAGTTTCTCTGCGTCGGCTTGCACAACAGGTGCCAGAGCAACTTTGCCTGTTGCCCGCTTCCAAAGCTCGACCGGACTCCATGGCCGCTGTGGCACCTGAGCAATTGTTTTAACAACATCAACGCTAAGTCCGGCTACATTCGGGTCAATGGGGTACACCTGACCGGCAACCTCGACATTGATTGGCTTGCTAGAAAGCGGAACAAGCTCGGTTGCTAGTTTGGTTTCTGCCGAACTAAGCGACATCCCACCGATTTCTATCCCGGCAACAGTGGTTTTTGCCGAAGTGCGACCAGAGTAATGAACAACTGCAATCGCATAGATTGCAGTAATCCCGAGCGTCACACCAAATAAAGCAAACAAAAAATTCCGACTCTTGTTGCTTACGTTTTTGACAGGATCACTCATTAACCTTGGCCTACTTCCCCATCTTCACTTTCTTGCATCTTCATGCCATCGGTAAATGGGATAGGCAACTCGTCCGACTTAATAACAGGTCGTAATGCCGGCAATGTACATGCGCAGCCAATAACAATTGCGCCGCCGATTACATATATGTTTGACCATGATGAAGCGAAGATGATCGCTTCATAGGAACCAAACTGTTTCCCGAGAAGAGTCGTACTCAGCACCCACCCGAGCGCTACGCCTATTGCGGAAAATCTGCTCTGTGTTGAGCGAGCTAGCCAAAGCTGGCAAACAAAAATCAGCGCTAAGGCAAGTAATGCGCCGTAGGGAATAACTTGGCCGCCGATGCTGATGCGATCGGCCTGAATGAAAGCACAAGGAATACCAAGGGCCAACCCAGCTAAAAGACCAACGAACATATTTGAGAATTTCTGCATCAGAGTTTTACTCCAGCAAAAAGATCCGTTTCATGGCCAGCAGAATCTAGTTCGCCAAGTTCACCAAATGCCAGACGGAAATACTCAAAGCCCATAACTTGTGAGCCCAAGTTATTCGACAAGGCAAAGAAACCAGAATCGGCATTAATTTGGGTTTCGTGCGCCCTCAGTGCGGAAAACTTTTGCTCGACATATTGACCCGCATCGACAACTGTAGAAATAAATTCATCAGGGCAGGCAAACGGGACGTCTTCTGGATCCTGTGCGGCAAATCCGGTGTCTTCGCCATTAGCCCGTAGCGCTTCGATGCCAGCCCGAATCACACTGACTGGAAAAGCTGTCCAATATAGTTTTGAGATATTCCATGGCGAACCTAATTCCGGAGCGAAACTTCCAACACCTGCAAGTGCAGCAGCATAAGTGGCAACTCGGTGAGCTTGAATGTGATCTGGATGTCCATAGCCACCAAAATCATCGTAAGTAACTAGAACCTGTGGTTTAGTTTCGCGGATAATTTTCACTAAGTGTTTGGCCGCCTCAAGCAAGTCTGCTTGCCAAAAAGAATCGGGTCGCTGGTTGGGCGCAGTGCCGATCATTCCGCTGTCGCGATACCCACCGATACCCCCCAGGATGCGGTAGTCCGTGACTCCCAGCTGTGCCATAGCCTGCGCCAACTCAACAAGTCGATGTTCGGCCAATTTGTCCTGATCGTGCGCTGCTAAGTGCGCAAGCTCTGGGACAAGGATTTCCCCTTCATCCCCCAATGTGCAGGTTACGAGAGTTACTTGTGCGCCCTCTGCGACATATTTGGCCATGGTTGCACCAGTGCCGATTGTTTCATCATCAGGGTGGGCATGGACGAGCAATAAACGGCGGTTATTCGACACTCTCCCACTTTACGAGATGTATTTGCCGATGCAGCGCACCTAAACGAGTTGAACATGGCAAAATCGTGGGATGAGCGAAACATTCCCGCGTCAAATGGCAGCCACTCGCCGGTTCCAATTAGGAGCTCCCCGTGGATTTAACCTTTTGGCCGATGCATCACTAGTTACATTCCTACGCAGCGACCACGGACGCGATGGCGTTAATTCACTATGGGTGTTCGATATTGATCAGAACATCGAACGCAAAATCGCGGATCCACGAACACTCTTGGCTGACACCGAAGACATCCCAGATGCTGAGCGAGCCCGACGTGAGCGCATGCGTGAGACAACTGGCGGCATCACAAGTTACTCATCAGATAGCTCCGGCAAATATTTAGCTTTCGCACTCGCTGGCAAACTCTTTACCGCTGATGTAGTGACTGAACAAATCAATGCGCTGGAAGTTTCTGGGCCAATAATTGACCCGCAAGTTTCCCCAGATGGCTCTCACATCATTTGGTCCGATGGCAAGAACATACATCTATGTGAGTTCGATGGCAGTCATCAACGCGTTGCCACAAATGAAACGGCCGAGAATGTTTCGTGGGGCCTTGCAGATTTCATCGCTGCTGAAGAATTCGGCCGTATGCGGGGCATTTGGTTCTCGCCCAATAGCGATGGCTTTATTGCCCAACGAACTGATGACTCAGCAGTAAACACTTGGTGGATAAGTGACATGGCGAACCCACACTCGACTCCTCGCGAACAGAAATATCCGTATGCAGGTTCGACGAATGCAGAAGTTACTTTGCATCATTTTTCACTCTCTGGCTCATCAACTCCAATTACTTGGGATAACACTGCCTACGAATATCTAATAAGCGTTTCGTGGCAAGCAGAAAAAAATCCACTCATTACCGTGGCTAATCGTGCGCAAACAGAGTTTGTAACTCATGCGCTAAACCTCAATAGTCTGGAAGTAGTTCACAGCGTTTCTGATCCACAATTTGTTGAAGTTATCCCTGGCCAGCCCGTTTGGTTAAACGACGAAATAGTTTCCGTAATAGATAACCGCGTGACTGATACCAGAGAATTACAAATTGGCACTCGCACTGCAACACCCGCTGGCTTGCAGGTTATGTCAGTAGTTTCGGTATCCGATCAATTTGTAGACGTAATCGCCACAAGTAACGCGATGGACCGACAATTAATTCGGGTTCATGCATCAGGTGAAATATCTGAGCTAACAGGTGACGGCGGCGTCTCTGCCTACCCAAGTATGAAAATCGGCGAAGACCTCTGGCAGATACTTATCCAGTCACGATTGGCGACTCACGAACGCACTTATCGCTTAACTCGCAATGACGAAATCATCCACCAATTTGATTCACATGCAGAAACACCGATTGTGACTCCAGTAGTACAGCTGTTCCAAACTGGGCCGCACAAAGTGAATACTGCAGTTCTATTTCCAACAGAGCATAAATTTGGCAGCAAGAAGCTTCCAATTCTTTTGCGCCCATACGGTGGACCACATGGCGCGCAGGTACTAAATGTTGCAAACATTTACGCTGAAGATCAGTGGTTTGCCGACCAAGGATTCTGTGTAGTGATTGCAGACAACCGTGGCACCCCAGGTCGTGGCCCGATTTGGGATCATGAAATTTATCACGACTTCGTCAAACCAGTTCTTGACGATCAGCAAAGCGCAGTTGAAGACATCGCAAAATTATTTCCAAACGATGTTGATGCCACCAAGGTTGGCATAACAGGTTGGTCCTTTGGCGGTTACCTGGCTGCGCTAGCCGTACTTAATCGGCCGGAAGTATTTCATGCGGCGGTAGCTGGTGCGCCAGTAACCGAATGGACTCTGTACGACACTGCTTACACAGAGCGTTACCTTGGTAATCCAAATGAGGTTCCCGAAGTTTATAAACATAATTCACTACTTGAGCAGAATCGGTTAGAACGACCACTTCTTCTGATTCATGGAACTGCAGACGACAACGTTGTCTTCGCGCATACTTTGCAGCTTTCGAGTCATCTTCTTGCCAAGAAGGGCCAGCACAGCGTGCTACCGCTTTCGGGTGTTACCCACATGACACCTCAAGAAGAAGTATCAGAAAATATCGCATTGCAATCGGTTGCGTTCTTTAAGCAGTCTTTAGTTAACGACTAATTCGTCGACCAGTTGAAGAATTACTTGGTTACCGAAAGTGTGGCGTAGGGCCAAGAAGAATAAGGCGCCCAAATGAATGCGCCTTTGACTTTAGCCCCAGCAAGTCGCTGATCAAGACCAAACTGATTTGGGCAGGCAAGCGCTAACCGGGTCGCTTCCTTGTTCAAACTCTGCCAAGCTTTTGCCTGTTTGGCGCGATCAGTAATTTCTCTAGTTACCGCAACTTTGGTAACCCACTTTGCAGAAGAATATTGCGTCAGCGGGAATCCGCCGGTTGGTGTGAACAAATCAGGAATTACCGATGACGCATTCTGCCAATCAGTATTCCAACTAGCAGCGCTCATCCCACCTTGTTTGGCTGGATTCAAGAGGAAGTTCAGATAAGCATCGGCAGGAACTCCATGTGGTTTAACCCGAATACCAACGCGGGCTAATGAAGCCATAATGCTGGCAGCCACTTTGTCATTGGTTGGACTTTTGCTGTAGTCAAAAACCAATGGGTTTGGAAACTTAGCGCCTGATTCCTTGATGAGCCGTTTGGCTAAATCAACGTTGCCGGTTGTCGGGACCTTGTCGCCGAGTAACCCATCCCACAAACCAGTCGGTGCATAATCTTGGCCAATGTTTGGTTTTAAAAAACCATCGGCGTAATCAACGACATAAGGACCGCCAGCTAATGTGCGCAAAGCCTCACGATTGATTCCAGCCAAAATAGCTTGGCGATGTTTCAGGTTTGGCACTTTCTTCGTATTTAGTGCGAAAAACGAGAAGTACGGATTTAATTCATTGAACCTGCGCTGGGCAAATTGTGCACCACTGAATACTTCATCAATTTTGCTACTTGAAATACTGTCAGGCGAAATTGCATGAGCAAACTTGCCAGAACTACTCATCAAACTCTGAGTCACTACGCTCTGTGGCAACGAGAAGCTGTACTCAATACGATCAGGATTCGCTTTACGGATTGAATCTGTTGCAATGTCCCAATGCGGGTTACGAACCAGAATAAGTTTGCGCTTAGATTTACTTGGCGCAATCATGTAAGGGCCATTGGACTGGATATTTCGATCGTATTTATTGCGCGTATCTTTTGACTTCTGTACAGGTGCAAAAGCACTTAACGTGACGGTGTAATTAAAGTCTGTTGCAGGTGCTGACAGGTTGAATGTTATTTTGTTGCCATCGCAGTGAACAGCGTGATCGAATAACGCCTGACCTGCAGCATCCTTTTTATAGGGTCCGGAATATTTAGATATGCCCTTACTGTTTTTTGGGATATCTAACAGAGACAGCGCGTAAAGATACCCATCAAAAATTAAATTGGTAGCAAAAGTTCGTGACACCCCGTATTTAATGTCTTCACAGGTGACATCGGTGCCATCCTGCCATTTGACGCCATCACGAAGAGTAAATGACCAGGTTTTTCCAGCATTTGAAATTGAGCCCGTATCCGTAGCTAGGTCTGCGACCAAGTTACTTGACTGAGTGTCGTCGTCACTAACTTTGTACTGAGTTAGCGTGCGATTTAGATAACCACTCGCAAATGCTAAATCTTCTGGCGCATAATTTCGCTGCGGATCAAGGTGGGTAATCTGCTTTGCCGAAGTGAGTATGTAGAGAGTTCCGCCTTTTGCCGGACTCGAAGTGATTTCGCTCTTGGTGCAGGCTGTGAGCAGTAGAGTAACCGCACTCACCACCACAGCCAAACGCAAACCAAATTTGTTGCTCATGGTAGTCAATCCTAATCAATCAAGGAATTCGTTGAATTAATTGATTTATCCTACAAAATTCGCAATTAGTTTGAAGCCAACCCAACATTGACTATGTCGTACTGCCCACCTAGCGCCTGCTGGATGTAAATTCCAAGCACTTTTGGGTTTCGGTACATCAAAAGACGGTCATAGCCATAAGGCAAATAGACCGCGCGATTCATGACAATGTCATTTATGTCCGCGCTCAAGGAAGCCTCCTGTTCAGGCGAGGTAACCATTGCATCCAATTTCGCATTAATTGTTGGATTATCAATAACTGCTAAATTTTGGTTGCCAAAAGGTTTAATTAAACGACTGTCAACAAAACCTGCCCAATAGTCTGACGGGCTACCAATTGAGGATTGCGCGCCGCTTACCACTAAGGAGATATCTTGATTGGCCAATTCCTCAACGTTGCCCGTTGACAAAATAAAGTCTGAGTAATTATCAAAGCGCCTAGGCGCAACGACAATACCTACCTGCGCCAGACTTGCTTGAATACTTCGGAATACTTCAGCACCTACGCCAAGGTTGAGATAAGCCATCGTGATTTCGAATCCCTCGGGGTAGCCACAGCGCTTTAATGCAGCAGAGGCTTGCTGTACATTTCCACGCGGACTTGCAGCGCTTTGATAAATGTCGTTCTTAGGGTCATACCCCGCAATATTTGCAGCCAGAAGCGAAGTGGCGATTTGTGATTTCGTCTCACCGCCTCGAATATTTTGCAGAGCCGTCTTATCGATGGCATAGAAAATTGCTTGTCGGCAGGCAACTCGATTCAGTGGAGTTTTCTGTGGACGAACCACCAGAAAGTTAGTGAAGCCAGTTAATGGATGATCAAACTGAGCTTGTTTGGACTTCAAAAACGACTTAATTTCGGGCCCAATAGCAAAATCTTCACCCAACCGGATGTCAATTTTGTCCTTTACAGTTGCCGAATTCAATTGAGTCACATCGCTGATTATTTTCCAGGACATGCTATCCACATGTGGCGAGCGAATCGCATCTGAAACTTGGACCCAATATTTATTTCGAGTAAATTTTGCAATATGGTTTCTTCTATCCAGGTGCAGGACAAAAGGTCCATTCGATCCTGGATTCTGCCCATAACTTTGTTTCTTGCCCCGAAAATATAGATCTCTTGACTTTTGAATCACCGAGAACTGTGGCAGTGCAAGCACTTTATCGAAATCAACACTTGGGCTCTTTAACTTGAACACAACTGTGTTAGTACCAACAGTTGAAATCGTGGGCAATTGTTTTTTGCCGTGCTTATCTGGTCCGGTAAAAGTTGGAACCCCCTTGGAACAGTCACTTAGCAAACATAAATACTTTTCGCTAACCGTCCCTTCGAAACCTGGGGAATACAACCGCTCGATCGAATACTTTACATCTTGGGCCGTAACTAACTTGCCGTTATCCCAGCGAACATTTTTGCGCAGCTTGAACGACCATTTAGTACTATCGGCATTTACTTTTGGTGCTGTTATCGCCAAATCTGGTTGAGTCCGCAAACTAGCGGCCCCAGCTTGTCCACTAAATGCCATGAGATTTCGCGCATAAAGCCGAAATACAGCTCCGCACCAAGTATCAAAACTGGCTGCTGGGTCAAAAGAGTCACAAAGACGGGTTGACCCCAAAACTAAATTGCCGCCGTCTTGCCCAACTTTGCCTACTGCGCGTTCTAGCCCGGCATTTTCTTTCGGGCCGACAGTGCTTGTTGGGATTGAACCAGCCAATAGAGCAACGCCAATACCCACCACGGCCGCAACGCCGAGGCTACGAGGTGACGGGATTGTTAACTTCACGAATTGTGCGTCTTGGCTTTCGCTCGGGCCCGATCACGGTCAGTCTTTGTCAAAAGTACTTTACGGATACGCACAAAACTAGGAGTAACTTCAACACATTCGTCTTCACGACAGAACTCAAGTGCTTGCTCCAGGCTTAACTGCTTGGCTGGAATCAAACGCTCAAGTTCATCGCCAGTTGCCGAGCGAACGTTGGTTAGTTTCTTTTCGCGAACAACATTGACGTCCATGTCTTCCGAACGAGCATTTTCGCCAATGATCATGCCTTCGTAAACTTCAGTTGTTGGCGTGACAAATAGAGTTCCACGTTCTTGGATGCCAAAGCATGCATAAGCAGTAACTGCGCCGCGGCGATCAGATACCAAAGAGCCATTCGGACGCGTACGTAATTCACCAAACCATGGCTCGTACTTTTCAAACACGTGATGGAGTAATCCAGTTCCGCGAGTTTCAGTCAAGAATTCGGTACGGAATCCGATAAGGCTACGAGCTGGAACTAAATATTCCATCCGCACCCAGCCGGTGCCATGGTTAACCATTTGCTCCAGGCGACCTTTACGAAGACCGAGTAACTGTGTGACCACACCAACGTAGTCTTCAGGCACATCGATAGTCAGGCGTTCAACTGGTTCGTGGCGCTTGCCGTTAATTTCACGGGTAACAACCTGTGGTTTACCAACAGTAAGTTCGTATTTCTCACGACGCATCAACTCAACAAGAACAGCAAGCTGTAGTTCCCCACGACCCTGGACTTCCCAAGTATCAGGTCGTTCAGTGTCGAGTACTCGCAAAGAAACATTGCCAATAAGTTCAGCATCCAAGCGGGTTTTCAATAAACGTGCTGTCACTTTACTACCAGTTTCACCCGCAAGTGGCGAGGTATTAATACCGATAGTCATAGAGATAGATGGTTCGTCAACTGTGAATACTGGAAGTGCAATTGGATTATCAGGATCGGCCAAAGTTTCGCCGATGGTGATGTTCTCCATACCAGCTACTGCGATGATGTCGCCCGGGCCAGCAGATTCTGCAGAAACGCGAGTGAGCGCTTCGGTCATCAAAAGTTCGACAACCTTTACGCGTTCAATTGAACCGTCAGATTTACACCAAGCAACCGGTTGACCTTTTTTGATAGTTCCATTGCGTACGCGACAAATTGCCAAGCGACCAAGGTAAGGAGATGAATCAAGGTTAGTTACGTGCGCCTGCAGAGGGGCTTCTGGATCATAAACCGGAGCTGGCACTGTTTCAATTAAAGTACGAAACAGCGGCTCAAGATCTGCTTCATCTGGCATCCCGCCGTCTACTGGACGGGTTAATGATGCGCGACCAGCTTTTGCTGACGCATAAACGATTGGGAAATTGATCTGCTCTTCAGTGGCATCAAGATCAAAGAATAATTCGTATGTTTCGTTGACAACTTCTTCAATACGCGCATCACTACGGTCTACTTTGTTGATCACCAGCACGACTGGAAGTTTCTTAGCCAACGCTTTACGCAATACGAAACGGGTTTGCGGGAGGGGCCCTTCACTGGCATCAACCAAAAGCAGCACGCCATCGACCATTTCCAAGCCACGCTCAACTTCGCCACCGAAGTCCGCGTGCCCAGGGGTATCAATGATGTTTAAGGTTGCGCCATCAGGAGAAGCCGGTCCGACGTAGCGAACGGCCGTATTTTTGGCCAAGATGGTGATGCCTTTTTCCCGCTCTAGATCCATGGAATCCATTACGCGATCATTCACATCTTGATGAGCGGAAAACGCGCCTGATTGCCAAAGCATGGCATCAACAAGAGTGGTTTTACCGTGGTCAACGTGGGCGATGATAGCTACGTTACGAAGGTCTGAGCGAGAAACTAATTGGGTCACTGTCCCAACTCTATTTCATTTATGCCAATACCAATAACCGAAGCAAATATACCCAATAAACACTAAAAAGCGTGAGGTTATGTGGCAACAGTAAAAAAGCGCTCCCGAATAAAATCTTTTTGAATGCTGCTACCCAAAAGAAAATCACATTCGCCGACGATGGTAAATCCCATTTTTTCGTAGAAACGGTTCGCTCGTTCGTTCTGTTGATTCACATTTAGCCAAAGCGCAGACCAGCCGAGTTCATTGACCAATTCAAAACAACGATGCATCAACTTTTGGGCAATGCCCTGGCCATGCTGGGACGGGCTGACGTAGAACTTACTCAACTCGACTGTTTCACTAACAGAGGTGAGCGCTTGTGCGACTCTGGCACTAGTGGTTTCCGCAAAAATCAAGATCGCGAAACCTAACAAATTGGAACCGTCGCACGCCACTATCACTGCGGTCTTATCATTTGCGATGTAGCTTTTAAAAATCTCTGACGAACACTGATTGGCTAAATGAATCTCGATGTCATCTTTTGCTGTCTGCGGTGGACAAGCTAGCGGAAATGCTTGCGCGATAAGTTGCTGCATAGCAATCGCATCGCTCATGTCAGCATGTCTGATCATCGTAGTCACAGACTTAGGTATACCAAAAAATTTCACACATTAAATCGGAATTCGACAACATCTCCGTCCGCCATCACATATTCCTTGCCTTCCATGCGAACTTTGCCCTTGGATTTGGCTTCAGCAACTGATCCCGATTCAACTAAATCAGCGAATCCAACGATTTCAGCCTTGATGAATCCCTTTTGAAAATCAGTGTGAATTACGCCCGCGGCTTCTGGCGCAGTTGCTCCACGGCGAATTGTCCAGGCTCGTGCTTCCTTAGGGCCAGCTGTTAAATAAGTCTGTAGGCCAAGGGTGTCAAAGCCCACGCGAGATAGCACAGCTATGCCACTTTCATTTTGACCAACGGTTTGGAGTAACTCAAGCGCCTCAGCTTCATCAAGTTCAGTTAAGTCTGCTTCCAGTTTTGCATTTAAGAAAACTGCTTCAGCCGGAGCAATCAACGCAGAAAGCGATGCCTTCAATTCATCATCTAGCATCTCTTCATCATCCAAGTTAAATACGTACAAGAATGGTTTTGCAGTTAACAAGAAAAGTTCACGGATAGGCGCAGAATCCATTCCCGAGGCGAACACAGTCTGGCCCGAATTCAAGATCAGGGTGGCCTGCTCGGCTGCTTCAAGAACTGCGGCTCGACTCTTGTCCTGCTTCGCCTCTTTAGTAAGACGTGGAATTGCCTTTTCCAAAGTTTGCATGTCCGCCAGAATGAGTTCAGTGTTAATAGTCTCGATGTCGTCGACAGGTGACACTTTTCCATCGACATGGACAACATCGGGATCAGAGAATGCGCGAATTACCTGACAAATTGCATCTGATTCCCGAATGTTTGCCAGGAACTTATTTCCTAAGCCTTCACCTTCGCTCGCTCCGCGCACGATTCCGGCAATATCAACAAACGTAACCGTGGCTGGCAAAATCTCTTGAGAACTAAAAATTTCGGCCAAAACTTTCAATCGAACATCCGGCACGGCCACTACCCCAGTGTTGGGCTCAATGGTTGCAAACGGATAGTTGGCGGCCAAGACATTATTACGCGTAAGGGCGTTGAATAATGTTGATTTTCCAACGTTTGGTAAGCCGACGATGCCAATTGTTAATGCCATAGCCACAAGCGTACCTGTCTGCTGGCTTATCTTGGCCTTGCACTATCTATCTCGGCTAGGCACTAGCGTATGAGTATGGCAAGCGAACAAGTAACTGCAACAGATCGTCCGATATCAGGCGAAGGTCTTAAATACGCAGCGGTAATTGGCCTTTGCACAATCATTGTTGCCTTTACGATGGCTTGCAATATCGCTTTTAATCACAGCATCGGAATTCTTGCTGATCTAGGTTTGGTAAGTGCCACAATTGCGGTCTCATTAAGAGTTCGTCCCAGCGATTTTGTTTCAACATTTTGGGCCCCTGCGATTGCTTGGTTTATCGCAGTTATAAGCGTTGGTCAGTTCGCTACAAATAATGGCGGATCCTGGAAAGTGCAGCAGGTATTTCTGTTGGTTTACGGTCTAGGCTCACACTTTTTGTGGCTACTCGCAGCAACAGTGTTAGCGGTCGTTATTCACTATTTCCGCGGTCGTACTGTTTAGTTTTTTGCAGCTTTCATATCGCGACGAAGTTCAGGTGGCAAAGCAAACAACAAATGCTCATCAGCTGTTGTAATCTCCTCGATGTCTGCGAAACCACGTTGTGCTAACCAGGCAAGCACATCATCAACGAGTAACTCTGGAACTGACGCCCCACTGGTTACCCCAACGGTCGAGATACCGTCAAGCCAGTGCTCGTCAATTTCACTTGCAAAGTCAATGCGGTAGGCGAACTGACTTCCGCTTTCTAAAGCCACATCAACGAGTCGCACAGTGTTCGATGAATTTGCCGAACCAACCACGAGCATTAATTCGCAGCGCGCAGCGATTTCTTTAACTGCCCACTGACGGTTTTGGGTTGCATAACAAATGTCGTCACTCGGTGGATCAATTAACTGGGGAAAGCGTTCGCGCAATCGAGCAACGGCAGTCAAAGTTTCATCTACCGAAAGTGTGGTTTGTGAAAGCCAGGCAACTGGGCGATTGGGATCTATTTGCACTGTTTCAACTTGTTCCAAGCCATCAACCAACGTGATGTTGCCAATTGCTTCACCCATTGTGCCTTCAACTTCTTCGTGATTTTCGTGGCCGATCAAAAGAATCTGGTAATCGTCACTGGCAAAACGACGGGCTTCAGCGTGCACTTTAGTGACAAGTGGGCAGGTGGCGTCGATAGTTTTCAGATTTCTAGTCTGAGCCTCTTCATGAACGCTCGGTGCTACCCCATGTGCGCTGAATACAACTGTGGCACCTTCAGGAATTTCGTCAGTTTCATCGACAAAAATTGCGCCACGTTCTTCAAGCGCGGTTACAACATGCTTGTTGTGCACAATCTGCTTACGCACGTATATCGGTGCGCCATAAAGCTCTAGGGCATGTTTCACAGTTTCAACTGCGCGATCAACACCAGCACAATACCCACGAGGCTTTGCTAATAAAACTTTTCCACTCACGCCTCTATCGTAAGCCACCCACGAAAGTCATGCTCGCACGGCAGAATAGAGCGTGTGAGTGTTGTAGATCCTGTTATGCCTGGCAAGGGCCCAGATGCCCCTGTTCCGGTTTCTGGACTGAGTCAAATGATGGGTGATTACATTGCCCGACTGGGCGACGTCTGGGTTGAGGGGCAAGTAGCTGAAATCAACATGCGGGGTGGGCTCTCCTTCGTGAACCTGCGCGATGTTGATAGCGATGCAACAGTCAAACTTTTCACGTGGGAGCGCTCAACACTTCAAGTTACCCCGGCAATTGAACAAGGTTCGCGCGTTATTGCCCAAGTTAAAGCTGACTGGTGGAAAAACAAGGGCACCTTGCAATTCAAAGTTCTGCAAATTCGCGTTGTCGGATTGGGCGAGCTTATGGCTCGACTTGTTGCACTACGCGATACTTTGGCGGCCGAAGGTCTGTTCGCACCTGAACGCAAGAAACCTATTCCATTTTTACCGCGTCGCATTGGTTTAGTTTGCGGAAAGAACAGCGATGCTAAACACGACGTAATTGAAAATGCTCGTCGTCGCTGGCCCGATGCTGAGTTTGAGGTTCGTGAAGTAAAAGTACAAGGGGCAACCGCAGTTCGAGAAGTTAGTGACGCCATAACCGAGCTAGATGCAATCAACGACATCGATGTGATTGTTATTGCTCGGGGTGGTGGCAGTTTCGAAGACCTTCTGCCCTTTAGTGATGAATCTTTGATCCGCATCATTTCAAATGCGCTAACCCCAATAGTGGTTGCCATCGGGCACGAAGAAGATAGACCGCTGGTGGATTATGTTGCCGACTATCGTGCTTCAACACCGACCGATGCAGCGAACAAAATTGTTCCCGACGTATTAGAAGAACTGGCCTACATCAATGCATTACGCAGCCAATCATTTGCTTTGGTAACAACAACCATCGCAAGGCGTGGACAAGAGTTAGCAACCTTGCGGGCGAAACCAGCACTGGCTAATCCGAGTGTGCTAATTGATCAGCGACTAAGTTCAAACTCAGCACTGCGGGAACAATTACACTCCAAAGCCTCAAATCGCATTCAACTTGGTGGTGCAGAAATTCGTGGCATTCAAGCGACTCTTCGAGCACTATCCCCGCAAGGAACACTTGAGCGTGGTTACGCGATTGTGCGAGATGCAAATCAAAATGTCGTTAAGGCAGTTAGCCAAGTTAAATCTGGAGACTTACTAAAAATTCGCCTTGCGGATGGTGAAATTACCGTACAACCCAGTAACTAAAATTTCTGCACATATTCGTTCTTACTGATTTGCATCAGTTTGGGGACGCAGCGCAGCTAGGCGTTCGCGAGCACTACTTAGGTGTTTCTCGCAAACGGCGGCTAATTTTTCACCCTGTTCCCACAACGTGACCATGTCATCAAGTGGTAAATCTTTATTTTCGATTTGGGCTACAACCTCATCAAGTTGCGCCTTTGCCTGTTCGTAGGACAAGTTTGAAAAATCTTCAGCCATACCCACATCGTAGTGCGTTGGTGTCACGAACCTTTAGTGACTGGAACTAATCCCGCAACAAATTTTGCTAACTCCGCAAAGGTTGCGGTGCCCGATACAAATGCAGTGTTTAGCCCAAATGAACGATACAAAACTCGAGAAAGCGGCTTCTTCTGCGCACACATCTGCCAAATTTGACCAGCGATTTTCATTTCGCCAGAACAGGTTCCGTTATTTGATACGGCAGCAATTATTTTCTTTTGGTTGCCGTCACTTTGCCACAAAGAAACGTAATTACCTTCGGAAGTTTTGTACCCCAAGTACCAACGGCTATCCCCCTGCTTGCCATAACTTTCTGCCTCAAAACGAGCCTGCGTCAATTGGTAACCAGAAGGCGTTCCGCTGTCGGTGTTACCTGGCACCAGAATTGGCCAGGACCCTTGTCCCACGGCAACAGAGCGCGCTTGCTCAAAGTTAGCTGTGGGCATTTTCTGGGCGTGCGAGCGGTATGTGATGCCCATGATTATTAAAACTGTAAGTAAAACCGCGCCCATGCTAAATATCATGTCGCGCGCTGTTTCGCGCCCGCGTTTTTTAGCCATGTACTTATCTTGCCTTGTTTAGTCAGGGTCTGCGTGGCCGGATGCATCGAGATAGATAACTATTGCAAAGCATCAGGCGTAGGCTGGAGCCATGGTCGAATTTCGATATGCAGATATGTTGTCCGCCGACACGCCTGTTCCTGAATTTAGGCTGATCACCGCTGATGGGATAACGACTGAAACCCTAGGAGATCGAACTTTTCTAACGATTTCTCCAGAGACGCTACAAAAAGTGGCGTATGCAGCAATCCATGATATTTCTCACTATCTGCGCACTAGCCACTTGGAACAACTTCGAGCAATTATTGACGACCCAAATGCCTCAAGTAACGATCGCTTTGTGGCATTAGACCTATTGAAGAACGCAAACATTTCAGCTGGCGGCGTTTTGCCAATGTGTCAGGACACTGGAACTGCAATTGTTTCAGCAAAGCGCGGAACCCAGGTTTTAACAACGGGTAGCGATGAAGAACATCTGAGCCACGGAATTTTCAACGCTTACGAATCTTTGAATCTGCGTTATTCACAAATGTCGCCTGTGACAATGTGGGAAGAAAAAAACACTGGCTCCAACTTGCCCGCGCAGATTGAAATATATGCCGATACAAAACCTGGCCACGAGAATGCATACGAAATGCTCTTCATCGCAAAAGGTGGCGGCAGTGCAAACAAGAGTTTTCTTTTTCAGGAAACTAAAGCGGTACTAAATCCCAAAAAATTCATGGAATTTATGTCGGACAAATTACGACAGATTGGTACGTCTGCTTGTCCCCCATATCACCTAGCAATTGTGGTTGGCGGTACCAGCGCTGAGTACGCACTCAAGGTCGCAAAACTTGCCAGCACTCGCTATCTAGATGGCATGGCTACATCCGGTGGCGAGCTTGGCGTTGGCTTTCGCGATACCGAATTAGAAGATGAGATTCTCAAACTAACTCAAGACTTTGGAATCGGAGCTCAGTTCGGTGGCAAATACTTCTGTCATGACGTTCGCGTAATTCGTCTGCCGCGTCATGGCGCATCTTGCCCAATTGCGATTGCTGTTTCCTGCTCAGCAGATCGACAAGCGCTTGTTCGAATTGATGCCACCGGCGCATACATTGAGAAACTCGATCATGATCCAGCTCGCTTCCTGCCAGAAGTCACTGATGCCCATTTGGATGACGACGTTGTAGCCATTGATTTGAACCAGCCGATGGATCAGATCAGAGCCCAACTTTCTGCTTGCCCAGTTAAGACAAGACTTGCCCTAACTGGATCATTGATTGTTGCTCGAGACATTGCCCATGCTCGGATTCTTGAGAAATTAGAGCGCGGCGAAGAACTTCCGCAGTATTTCAAAGATCACGCGGTTTATTACGCCGGTCCAGCAAAAACACCAGCTGGATATGCATCTGGTTCATTTGGCCCAACCACTGCTGGGCGGATGGACAGTTACGTCGAAAAATTCCAAGCACTTGGTGGCTCGCTAGTTATGTTGGCTAAAGGTAACCGCAGCGATGCTGTGGCTAAAGCGTGTGCTGAGTACGGCGGCTTTTACTTAGGGTCAATCGGTGGACCAGCAGCTGTTTTAGCCAAAGAAAATATCACGAAAGTTGAAGTTCTTGATTTCGAAGATTTGGGCATGGAAGCCGTATGGAAAATTGACGTTGTTGATTTCCCAGCATTCGTCATTATTGACGACAAAGGCAATGACTTCTACGCAAATACGACCCGCACTTTGATTAACCCAGCGCTTTAATTAAATCGGCAATTCTTCCAACAGATCAGTAACTAAAGCTGCAATTGGCGAACGCTCAGAGCGCGTCAGAGTCACGTGAGCAAAGAGTGAATGACCTTTAAGTTTTTCGACTACCGCGACCACTCCGTCGTGACGACCAACTCGTAAATTGTCACGCTGTGCGATGTCGTGGGTAAGCACAACTCGACTTCCTTTTCCAATGCGCGATAAAACGGTCAGTAAAACATTGCGTTCAAGTGATTGCGCTTCGTCAACAATCACGTAAGTGTCGTGTAAGGAGCGACCACGAATATGTGTCAGTGGCAAGACTTCCAACATTCCCCGATCAACAATTTCATCGATTACATCAGCTGATGCCACAGCAGAGAGCGTGTCGAAAACTGCTTGTGCCCAAGGTGACATCTTCTCATTTTCACCGCCGGGCAAGTAACCAAGTTCCTGACCGCCAACTGCATACAGCGGGCGAAATACGACGACTTTGCGGTGCTGTCTGCGCTCGAGTACTGCTTCTAGCCCTGCACATAATGCAAGTGCACTCTTTCCAGTTCCAGCGCGTCCACCAAGCGAAACAATTCCTACTTCTGGGTCTAACAGGAGCTCAAGAGCGATGCGCTGCTCGGCGCTACGCCCATGAATTCCGAATGCGTCTCGGTCTCCGCGCACTAGCCGCAACTGTTTATCAGGAGTAACTCGCCCTAGTGCACTTCCGCGTTCACTTGCTAGTACTACCCCTGTGTGGCAGGGCAGATCGCGAATCGCCTCAAGGCTTATGACTTCCTCTTCATAAAGATCGTCAATTTCGTCTGCGGTAACCGTGAGTTCAGTCATGCCAGTCCAGCCACTTGATGGCACAATTTCAGCGCGATACTCCTGCGCTTCTAAGCCAACTGCTGATGCTTTAACCCGCAAAGGCAGGTCTTTACTGACTAGCACAACTGTCTTACCCTCATTGGCTAGGTTCTTTGCAACTGCCAAAATACGGGTGTCGTTATCGCCTAGGCGAAAACCTGCGGGCAAAATCTCGGGGTCGGTGTGGTTGAGTTCCACATGTAATTCGCCACCTGTTTCGCCAAGTGGAATTGGGGCATCGAGTCGTCCGTATTTGATGCGCAAATCATCGAGTGCGCGAAGTGCAGAACGGGCAAAATACCCAAGCTCGGGGTGTGTGCGTTTAGCCTCAAGTTCAGTGATGACCACAATCGGTAATACCACTTCGTGTTCATCAAATCGAAACAAGGCAGTTGGGTCGGATAACAAGACGCTTGTGTCTAACACGAATGTGCGACGCTGACTCACACGATCACCATATTTCAGTTTTACTCTGGGGTGGCTTCCCCTTCCACCCTTATATCTCGGACACTACGCCCAAATTTTCTCGCAGAAGATGTCCCACGCCGAAAATGATTATTAACAACAGATTGCGGGAGTTCAACTATTTGGCCAACTGTTTGGCACTAATGTTGCAGGCATGGGAAGGTTCAAAACGCTGATCGGCGATGTTGCCTACGACGTCTACGGACACCGACTAGCCCATCGCCTTCCCAAAGAACAGTTGCCTAATCATGTGGGCGTAATCCTTGATGGAAATCGTCGCTGGGCTGCTGGCCAAGGTTCCTCGAGCGAACACGGTCACCGCGCTGGCGGTGCCAAAATTTCTGAGTTTCTAACGTGGTGCGAGGAAGTTGATGTCGAGGTTGTAACTCTGTGGCTTCTATCAACGGACAACCTGGCCCGCAAACCCGAAGAGCTTGAGCCACTGCTAAAAGTTATTGAAAATACTGTTGAATCTTTGGCTGATTGCGGACGTTGGCGGATCAACCCAGTTGGCGCACTAGACCTACTGCCCGAACATACCGCACAAGCTCTGAAGAATGCGCAAGAAAAATCAGCCAATAAGTCGGGCTTAATTGTTAACGTTGCCGTCGGTTACGGTGGTCGCCGTGAGGTAGTCGATGCGGTTAAGTCATTACTTAAAGAGCATGCTAGCGCTGGCACATCTCTTGATGAGCTAGCCGACATGCTAGATGTTGAACACATCGCCGATCACCTATACACAAAAGGTCAGCCGGACCCAGACTTGGTTATCCGAACTTCAGGCGAACAAAGACTTAGTGGCTTTCTGCTTTGGCAAAGTGCACATTCGGAATTCTATTTCTGCGAAGCGTACTGGCCGAATTTTCGAAAGATTGATTTTCTTCGAGCCTTGCGTGCCTACGCAATGCGCAACCGACGATTCGGCACCTAAAGGATGATAATGAAAAATCTGAAACTGATAAGAGTCCTCGGAGCGTGCTTCTGCATAGTTTTAGGTTTGAGTGCCTGCAGCGCATCAAAAGCTGAAGTCAAGTCCACTAAGAGCCCATCTAGCAAACCGTTAGCAGCGGCACCTTTGCGCAGTTTCACAGTTGTTTCAAGTGGAGATCTATTGCTTCATGAGCGGCTATGGAATCAGGCGATTCAAGATGGCACAAATGGGCAATGGAATTTTTATCCACAGCTGGCAGATATTTCAAGTATGACCAAAACTGCAAACCTTGCACTTTGTCATCTAGAGACGCCACTTGCTGCGCTGGGTGGCCATTACACGGGTTACCCAGTATTTAATTCGCCACCACAGATAGTTTCAGCAGTTAAAAAACTTGGCTTCGACATGTGCGATCAAACTTCAAACCACTCTTTTGATGCGGGCAGCGCAGGAATTAAACGCACACTTGATGATTTAGACAAAGCAGGAATTGCACACACTGGAACTTATCGAAGTGCAGCCGAATCAAAGCGTTTACTAATCATGGACGTAGGCACCAAGAATGGACCGGTAAAAGTTGGTATTTTGGCTTTCACCTATGGATTTAATGGATTTTCATATCCTGAGGGAAAAACTTGGTTAGCTAATCAAATTAATCTAAACAAAATTAAACACGATGCAAAAGCCCTACGCACTCAGGGCGCCGATGTAGTGATTCTAAAAATGCATTGGGGTTCGGAGTACACCAACTATCCAAATGGATACCAGACTGGATTGGCTAAAGCGATTGCTAAGACGGGGCTAGTGGATCTAATTGATGGCGACCATACCCACTCGGTGCAACCGATCGAAAAGATTGACAACATGTGGGTAATTTATTCGCATGGCAATCTTGCGGCAGCGCAGCGTGAACCAGAAACAATCAAATCTGAAGGCGTAGTGACGCGCTGGACCTTCAATGAAAATAAAAACCATGTTTTTAGTATCAGTAAAGCTGAGTTTGCTCCCACATTAATCACAGATAATTTCCCGGTGCGCATACTTGATGTCAAGAAAGCGCTCCATACTGGCAAGTGGATAAGCACAACCAAAGCTCGGTTACATAAGGCGCTAATCCGAACCACAACGACCATCAGGTCGATGGGCGCAGACGTTTCAATTATGGAAAACAAGTAACTCGACTTAGGTTTTAGTTCAAAAAACGAGAAACAGTTTTTGCGCTCGCCTACCAAATTTCGCCGTTAACTTGCCTTACCTAATTGCATCAAGCCATAGTCATAACCATGTCGTGGATAAAGCACACTTTGGATCCCTGAGGCGCTGTCAATAAAAATCAAGAACTTCAAACCGGATAGTTCCATTTTTTCAACCGCTTGTTCAACCGAGATATTTGGCACGCTTGGATGCGCTATCGCTACTTGAAGCGGTCCACTTTCCAAGACCACGTCTGGTTCCGTTGAAACCTGATTATCCGCAGGAACTGTTGTTGGTAATTCGATTAATTGAGTGCCTGGATTTGGCCGGCGATGTTCGATTGACTTTGCTCGCTCATGCATTCTGCGAAGTTGTTCAACAAAACGTTCATGAGCTAAATCAAACGCAGTGTATTTATCGGCTGCGTGTGCCTTCGCTCGGATAAACGGACCAATTCCATCTGAGGTCAATTCAATTTCGAAAGCCCGATCACTTTGACGGGGGTTTGCCTCATGAGTTAATTCCACGTCAACGCGAGCAACTTCTAACGCGAAGCGATCAATGCGTATCAACTTAGTGCGCACATGCTCTTTGAATCGATTTGATAAAACTGCGTGTCGGCCATGAATAACCACGTTGATACTTGGAGCGGATGTTTTTTGTACTGATTCATTCATGATTTTTCCCTTTTTCTATTGGATGCGGACCCGCAATTACAAAAGGCACCCACCCGGGATACTTGCCATTAACCGGCAAAACGAGATTGCAGAAATGCTCTGAAACAGAGCGCCTGCCTCACTAGGTCGAACCCGGGTGGGTGTCATATGCATACCGTACGCACATTTTCAGGTTCTGCACACGGAAATGACATAAATTTTTTTCGCACCACAAAGTCGCAATGTTCGGGCCGCAGCTATAACTGTTGCCCCAGTAGTGAGAACATCATCAATTAGAACGATTCGGCTAGGAACCACGTGTGATGCGGTGAAAGCACGGTCCAAGTTTTCGCCTCGATCTGTCCGATTTAGGCCAACTTGATCTTGAATTTTGCGGGCAAACTTTAGTACCGGTCGAACCTGTAGTTTTGTTCGCTTCGCCAATGCGACGCTAAGTTCACCAACTGTGTCGAAGCCGCGACTACGCACCTTGTCAATGGTGCTTGGAATGTTAACGATGCACTGTGCAGGGCAATCTGCAGTTTGCAGGATTTGATAAAGCACCTCGACTAACCCATCTCGAAACTCGATTCGACCAGACTTGTAGGAAAGCACGGCATCGCGAAGCCAACCTGAATAGGCACCAGCGCTCCAGCATTGGTCAACGCCATACAAATCCGCTCCCCTAGTAATCAGCAAGTTCGCTCGGCACATTTCACACAGTCCATTCCCAAGTCGCGAGCATCTTATGCATTTGGCTGGGAAAATTGATGAAAAAATTGGCATCACTTTAATAGCCAAATGCATAAAATCTACGGCTGACCAATTTTGGTCATACCTGTGCAGAATTAGTGCTGTGAGCGAACTAAAGAATTAGAAAATCGCTCGGCAAAAAAATACGCGCGATCGCTCTGGTGAGAGATTTAACTTGATTAAGCCAAACTTTAGATTAAGCAGGGCCAGCCTTGTAACCCACACCACGAACAGTCAGAATAATTTCTGGCTTATCTGGATCGCTCTCAACCTTGGCCCGCAAACGCTGAATGTGAACATTGACTAGTCGGGTATCTGCAGCATGGCGATAATCCCATACTTCTTCGAGCAAAGCTTCACGAGTGAAAACCTTAGCTGGCTGCTTTGCAAGTGTGGTCAAAATTTTGAATTCTAGAACTGTGAGTGGAATTACAGTTACCCCACGACGGACTTTGTGCCCAATTACATCGATTGTGACATCACCAATTTTCAATTCCGCGCCAGATGATGCATCAATTGGGCGAAGTCTCGACTTGATTCGCGCTACGAGTTCTTCATTGCTTCGCCAAGGTTTTGGAATGTAATCGTCGGCGCCTAGCTCTAATCCTTTGACGATGTCATCTGAATTATCGCGAGCGGTCAAAATGATAATCGGTACAGCGCTTACTTCACGAATACCGCGAAATACATCCAACCCATCTAGGTTAGGTAAATTTAAATCAAGCAGAATCAAGTCTGGGTTTGTTTTCTTGAATATTTCCAAGGCTTGTGAGCCATCAAAACAAAAAGAAGTTACAAATCCTGCGGACTGCAAAATTAAATCAAGGGTCTCCGAAACGGCTTGATCATCTTCAATCACCAAAATATTTTGGGACACGTTAATCCACCTCTGTCGCACATCAGATGCCCTCAACCTATCGCAACAATGTACGTGCGACATCTTTAGCCCACTAGTTAGCGATAACCTAAATGGGTGGACATACGCGGTATTTACAACCGGCTCAAAAATGAAGTGGCAAAATTCGGAGCTATTGGACTAGTTGCGTACATCATTGATGTCTCAATTTTCAATTTACTTTTACATAATTCGCTTTCTGAAAAGCCCCTTACCGCCAAAACAATTAGCGCAATTGTGGCAACCACTTTTGCTTATTTCGGAAATAGATTCTGGACTTTTAGGAATCGCGCTCGAACTTCCTACCGCCGCGAATACCTGCTGTTTGTCGTGCTAAACGGGGTAGGAATGGGGATTCAATTGACCTGCCTGGCGATTAGCCACTACTTATTGGGTTTCACCAGCCCCTTGGCCGACAACGTCAGCGGAAACGCCGTAGGTTTAATTTTTGGCACTCTGTTTAGATTCTGGAGTTACCGCAAGTGGGTGTTCTTGCCGCAAGATTCGACTAACTAATTGTTGCGTGCTCAACGTCGCCAATAGTTACTTCAATTTGCGCATCATCTGTTGCCAAAACTAATGCGCCACTGGGCAATACCGAAATTGCTTTACCTTGAAGTTTCTCGCCAGCGAGCTGATGCACGATCACTTCGCGATCGATTGATGAACACACCGCTAAGTAATCTTTAATCCACTGCCCAGGTTGCGTTAACGCAGATTCAATCTCCCTGATTATCCGAGCGACTAATTCATTTCGAGACACCGCATGACCTTCCACTAGCAACGATGTCGCTAGTGGAGTTGGAAGCTGCGAAACGCTATGCATGACATTGAGTCCGATCCCGATGACAAGTGCATGCTCAATTCTTTGCACGAGTATTCCCCCGCACTTTCGCACGGACCCATCCACATTTAGAAATACGATATCGTTTGGCCACTTCAAAGTGGCTGATACGCCGACAAGCGCCAATGCCCTAATAACTGCTACGCCAACTATGAGTGGCAGCGCTGTTAAGTCGTGGTCAACGTCACTTGCATCAACCCCAAGGCTCAGTGCGATTCCCTTGCCGTGTTCGGTGCTCCAATCTCGCCCAAGTCGCCCAAGGCCGCCAGTTTGCTCTTCTGCGGCAAGTATCCGCCCATGGCCAGATCCCACTGCAGAAATATTGCGGGCCAATTCTGTATTTGTTGAATCCACAGTCGAAAAAACTTCCAGTTGATTCCATAAACCGCCGAATTCGCGCAGAAAATCACTAATTACTTGGCTATCAAGCGGTTCGGCGCCAATTAATTCAACATTAGGTGTCATATCGCTAGGGTAGAACACTAGAGATAACTGTGGAGGTATTGGGTGAGCTCCGAGCAAGATAAGCACACAACAGCTGGCAAGTTGGCGAAGCTACAAGAGCATCGCGAACACATCGCGCAGCGCCAAGTGGCGTCTGCCGAAAAGCAGCAAGCAAAAGGCAAACTTTCAGCCATGGAACGTATCCTGCATTTGCTGGACGAAGATTCATTCCAGGAAATCGATGCCCTTGCCCGTCACCGTTCTACTAACTTTGGCATGGAAGCCAATCGGCCATACGGCGATGGTGTTATCACCGGCTTTGGCACAATAGACGGCCGACCTGTCTGTGTGTTCTCCCAAGATTTCACAGTTTTTGGCGGCTCACTTGGCGAAGTTATGGGCCAGAAAATCGTCAAGGTTATGGATCTTGCCATGAAAACTGGTTGCCCAATTATCGGTATCAACGATTCGGGTGGTGCGCGAATTCAAGAAGGCGTTGCTTCACTTGCAATGTACGGCGAGATTTTTAAGCGCAATACTCGCGCCTCAGGTGTAATCCCGCAAATATCACTCATGGTTGGCCCAAGTGCTGGTGGCGCGGTTTACTCTCCTGCGCTTACGGACTTCATCATCATGGTTGATAAAACTGCGCAGATGTTCATCACCGGCCCAGATGTAATCAAAACTGTTACCGGTGAAGAAGTTGGGTTTGAAGAACTAGGTGGCGCCTTAACGCACAGTACAAAATCAGGTGTTGCCCATTACATGGCCCACGATGAGCAAGATGCGTTTGATTATGTGAAGCACCTACTTTCATTCTTGCCAAGTAACAACCTTGATGATGTGCCTTCACTGGCAGTCAGTGCGGATTTGGAAATCTCAGATGAGGACCGCGAACTCGATACGCTCGTGCCAGACTCGCCTAACCAGCCATACGACATGCATAAATTGATTGAAAGCGTGCTTGATGATGGCGATTTCCTTGAAACACAACCACTTTTCGCCCCAAACATCGTGACTGGACTTGGTCGAATTGAAGGTGAATCTGTTGGCGTTATTGCCAATCAGCCAATGCAATTTGCTGGCGCACTAGACATTGATGCCAGCGAGAAAGCGGCTCGTTTTGTGCGCACCTGTGACGCTTTTAACATCCCCATCATTACATTTGTTGATGTGCCAGGTTTCTTGCCAGGCACTGATCAGGAATACCAGGGCATCATTCGCCGTGGCGCTAAATTGCTTTACGCATATTCAGAAGCCTCGGTTCCACTAATCACTGTGATCACTCGTAAGGCTTATGGCGGCGCGTACATCGTGATGGGGTCAAAGCACTTAGGCGCGGACATTAACCTTGCTTGGCCAACAGCGCAGATTGCAGTCATGGGCGCACAAGGCGCAGTTAACATTTTGTATCGCAAAGAACTTGCTGCTGCCACTGACCCAGTAGCAGCTCGCGCAGAATTCATTGCTGATTACGATGACACTTTGGCTAACCCATACCTAGCTGCAGACCGTGGATACATCGATTCAGTTATCGCTCCCCACGAAACTCGAGTGAGCATAACTAAGGCCCTGCGAAGTCTGCGTGGCAAGCGTCAAACAATGCCACCGAAAAAGCATGGAAATATCCCACTGTAATGAAGGATCTCAAGGTTGTGAAAGGCGAGCTAACTGCAGATGAGTTGGCTGCCTTAGTTGCAGTGCTTACTCGGCGTTTGACTGCTTTAACAACTGCAGATCGTCGTCATCCTGAGTGGAATAAGCCCGAACATGTTGTGCGCAAACCGGTAGTGCGAAGCCAGGATAGCTGGCGTCGCTCAAGTTTGCCGTCGTAACTAATGTCGCGCACAGTCCTGCTTGCTTCTGCCTCAACGTCTAGATACAAACTTTTAATGGACTCTGGAATCCCTGCGCTGGTCCAAGTTAGTGATGTCGACGAAGAAGCCGTAGCTAATGAACTTGCCTTGCCGACAACTGCGGAGTTAGTTGTGGCGTTAGCAAAGGCAAAAGGTGAAGCTGTTGCGCAAAACATTACGGTGACATCTTCAACAAATATTTTGATGATTGCCGCTGATTCGATGCTGGAATTTGAAGGCGTAGGCTATGGCAAACCTGGCACCCCAGAAATTGCAACTGAGCGTTGGCAAGCAATGCGCGGCAAAAGTGGCTACCTCCATAGTGGTCACTGGGTTAAAGATTTAGCAACCGGTGAAGTGCGCACAGGTGTTGCTGGTGCTCACGTGCACTTTGGCGATGTCTCGGATGCTGAAATCGCAGCCTACGTTGCCAGTGGCGAACCATTAGGTGTCGCTGGTGGATTCACCCACGAAGGTCGAAGTAGTGCGTTCATCACCGGTATTGATGGAGATGTTGCGGCTGTTGCGGGCATGTCCATGTTGCTATTGCGTGAGTTAACCCGAGATATGGGAATAGCGTGGACTTCCTTGTGGCACTAGGGAATCCCCTAATTACCTGCTAGCCAATAGAATTGGACGAGTATCAGCAAGGAGTAACACGTGGCACAGCCAAAGAAAATTACCTCAGTTTTAATCGCCAATCGTGGCGAAATTGCGGTCAGGGTAATTCGAGCTTGCCGAGATGCTGGGATTGCCAGCGTTGCCGTTTATGCCGAACCTGATCGCGACTCTGTTCATGTAAAAATGGCCGACTCTGCATTCTCATTGGGTGGCAGCACGGCCGCTGAAAGCTACCTGGTAATCGAGAAAATCATTGATGCTGCAAAAAAATCTGGGGCAAATGCGGTTCACCCTGGTTACGGTTTCCTATCCGAAAATGCTGATTTTGCCCAAGCAGTTATTGATGCTGATTTAATTTGGATCGGCCCACCACCTGCTGCTATTCGCGATTTGGGCGACAAAGTTTCTGCTCGCCACATCGCTGCCAAAGCTGGCGCACCTCAGGTGCCTGGCACGCCTGACCCAGTAACCACCAGTGATGAAGTTGTTGAATTCGCAAAAGCATACGGTTTGCCAGTTGCAATTAAGGCCGCGTTTGGTGGTGGTGGTCGCGGACTCAAAGTTGCCCGCAACCTTGAGGAAATTCCAGAACTTTACGAATCTGCAGTTCGTGAGGCTGTGGCTGCTTTTGGCCGCGGTGAATGTTTTGTTGAACGCTACCTTGATAAGCCACGGCACGTAGAAACACAATGCCTCGCTGATGAGCACGGCAACGTTGTTGTTGTTTCAACTCGCGATTGTTCCTTGCAACGTCGTCACCAGAAACTTGTGGAAGAAGCTCCCGCTCCGTATTTAACCGAAGCACAAATCGCCGAACTTTATACTTCAAGTAAGGCCATCTTGCGGGAAGCCAAGTATGTGGGCGCTGGTACTTGCGAGTTTTTGATTGGCCAAGATGGCACAATTTCGTTCCTTGAAGTAAATACCCGCCTGCAGGTAGAACACCCGGTTTCGGAAGAAGTGACCGGCATTGACTTGGTGCGCGAACAGTTCCGGATCGCCCAAGGTGAAGCGTTAGGTTACGAAGATCCAAAAGTTACCGGACACTCCATTGAATTTCGGATTAACGGTGAAGATCCAGGACGCGGCTTCTTGCCTGCACCTGGAACTTTGGCCGAATGGGCGATACCGGCTGGACCCGGTGTTCGAGTAGACACAGGTTTTGTTCAAGGCGATGTAATCGGTGGCAACTTCGATTCACTGCTCGCAAAACTAATTGTTACCGGCGCAACCCGCGAGGAAGCGATAGCTCGCTCTCGCCGCGCTCTTGAAGAGTTTAAAGTTGACGGGATTGCCACCGTGATTCCATTTCACAAGGTTGTTCTAACTGAATCTGCTTTCGCCCCGACTGACGGCAATTTTGCAATACATACTCGCTGGATTGAAACTGAATTCAATAACAAAATCGCCGCGTACTCAGGTATCGGGTCTGCGCAAGAGTCAGATGATCGTCGCGCACCAATCACCGTTGAGGTTAATGGGCGCCGGGTTGAGGTTATTTTACCGTCATCATTTAGCGTAGATAGTCCCAAAAAACGCACAGCCACTCGCCGCAATAAGGCGGTAGCAGCGAGCACAGGAAACTCCGTTGTTGCTCCTATGCAGGGAACAATCGTGAAAATTGCGGTCGAAGAAGGACAAAGCGTTCAAGTCGGCGAGCTTGTTGTGGTTTTGGAGGCCATGAAAATGGAGCAGCCACTAACCGCGCATAAAGCAGGGACAATCAAGGCAATTTCAGCTGAAATTGGTGCCACAGTTACCAGCGGCACTGTTCTGCTAGAGATTGCTGACTAGTTCGGCGCCAAACCGCTGCGCCAGATGTGACCTTGCTGACAATGTTGCTGCTCACTTAGCCACTTTCCTTTGTCTCTACTACGATTTAACTAGATTGACTGCTTTTGAGAGGGCATAACATGGCGCCAATACCAGCCACTTTGTACCGTGGCCGTGAAGGCATGTGGTCTTGGGTTGCGCATCGAATTACCGGTGTGGCCGTATTTTTCTTTTTATTCGTGCATGTGTTGGATACAGCGCTAGTGCGCGTATCGCCAAAGGACTACAACACCGTTATCGAGTCTTACAAAACTCCGATCGTTAACTTCCTGGAAGTTGGCTTAACGGGCGCAGTTTTGTACCACGCACTAAATGGCATCCGCTTGATTTTGGTGGATTTCTGGAGCAAGGGTCCGAAGTATCACCGAGTTATGTTGTGGGTAATTAGTGCAATTTGGATCATCATCATGATTCCTGGTTTCTACTTCATGACCAAACATACGCTCGAGCAAATGTTTGGTGGTAACTAATGAGTGAGAATACAAACCCAGCACCAGCTTTGCTGAATCCACGCTCAGCTCGAAGTGGTAAAAATAATTACGAACTTTACTCGTGGTTATTCATGCGTATTTCGGGCATCATCTTGGTTTTCCTGGTCTTAGGCCACCTATTCATCATGAACATCCTCGATGGCGGCGTGCAGCGCATCAATTTTGGCTTTGTGGCCGGCCGTTGGGCTAGCCCATTCTGGCAAGTCTGGGATTTGTTACAACTGTGGCTCGCTATGTTGCACGGCGGCAATGGGCTTCGTACCATCATTAACGACTACGCCGAGAATGATCGCACTCGCTCATTTCTTAAATATTTATTACTAGTAACCGTGGTCTTTATCGTGTTGCTTGGCACACTCGTTATTTTTACTTTTGACCCGAACATTTCTTAACTCAGGAGCAAGATGCAAATCCATAAGTACGATGTCATCATTGTCGGCGCCGGCGGCGCAGGCATGCGGGCAGCTCTTGAATCGAGTTCGCGCGCGCACACTGCAGTTCTAACTAAGTTGTATCCGACTCGCTCACACACCGGCGCCGCTCAAGGCGGCATGTGCGCAGCTCTTGCAAACGTTGAAGAAGACAACTGGGAATGGCATACCTTCGACACCATTAAAGGTGGCGATTACTTGGTTGATCAAGATGCAGCTGAAGTTATGTGTAAAGAAGCAATTGACGCGGTAATTGATCTTGAAAAAATGGGCTTACCGTTTAACCGCACACCTGACGGCAAGATTGATCAGCGTCGCTTTGGTGGCCACACCCGTAACCATGGCGAGGCTGCAGTTCGTCGTTCGTGCTACGCAGCCGATCGCACTGGACACATGATTTTGCAGACTTTGTACCAGAACTGTATTAAACAAAATGTTGAGTTCTACAACGAGTTTTATGTCCTGGATTTACTCTTCAATGAAGATAGCGACGGCAACCCAGTAACTGCTGGCGTTGTGGCATACGAGCTTGCTACCGGCGAAATCCATGTGTTCCAGGCCAAGAGCGTCATTTTGGCAACCGGTGGCTACGGCAAGGTCTGGAAAACCACTTCTAATGCCCACACACTCACGGGCGATGGCATGGGGCTTGTGCTTCGCAAGGGCCTTCCGCTTGAAGACATGGAGTTTTACCAGTTCCATCCAACAGGCTTGGCAGGCCTTGGCGTTCTGCTAACAGAAGGCGCCCGAGGCGAAGGCGGCATTTTGCGCAATGCTTCCGGTGAGCGCTTCATGGAGCGGTACGCCCCGACCATTAAAGACTTGGCGCCACGCGACATGATTGCCCGCGCCATGGTGATGGAGGTACGGGAAGGCCGCGGGGCCGGGCCACATAAAGATTACATTTACCTTGACTTAACCCACTTGCCTGCCGAGCAGATTGAAACCAAACTGCCTGACATCATGGAATTCTCGCGCACGTACCTTGGCGTGGATCCGCTAACTGAACGCGTGCCAGTGTTCCCAACAGCGCATTATGCAATGGGTGGCGTGCCAACTGACATCACAACCAAGGTGCTGCGCAACAATACTGATTTTGTGCCTGGGCTCTTTGCTGCTGGTGAAGTTGCCTGTGTTTCAGTACATGGCGCCAATCGTTTGGGCACTAACTCGCTTTTAGACATTAACGTGTTTGGTAAACGCGCTGGAGTTGCGGCAGCCGAATATGCAGTTGAAGCTGAGTTTGTCGAACTACCGCAAAACCCAACGGCCGATGTTGAAGCGTTGCTCAGTGGAGTTATGAATAACACTGGCCAAGAACGCGTGGCTACTCTGCGCCGAGCCATGCAAGACACGATGGACTTAAACGCGCAGGTTTATCGCAATGACGAAACCCTGACTCAGGCGCTAAATGATGTGCGTTCGCTAAAAGTTCGGTTAGCGAACGTGTCTATCCAAGATAAAGGCAAGCGCTACAACACTGATCTACTAGAGGCGATTGAACTTGGATTCTTGCTTGATCTTGCTGAGGTAACGGTAGTGAGTGCGCTGGCTCGTAAAGAATCACGCGGCGCTCATGCCCGTGAAGATTATCAAACTCGCGATGATGTAAATTTCATGGTGCACACTATGGCTTACCAAGCTGGCGCAGAAATCAACCTGGACTACAAACCGGTTGTGTTCACCCGCTACGAACCGATGGAGCGTAAATACTGATGCGTAAATCAAAAACTGCGCAGGCGCCTGTGACTGCGTCCGATAGCACTGACACATCAATGCCAGAGTCATTCACTGTGACCGTTAGCGTGCGCAGGTTTAACCCTGAAGTGGATGAAGAAACTTTCCTGCAAGATTTCGAAGTAGAAATGTATGCAACTGATCGAGTTTTAGACGCCCTACACAAAATCAAGTGGGAACAAGATGGCTCATTAAGTTTCCGTCGCTCGTGCGGACACGGAATTTGTGGATCAGACGCCATGCGAATCAACGGTTTAAATCGTCTGGCTTGCAAAACCCTAATGAAAGATTTAGATGTAACTAAACCAATCATTATTGAGGCGATCAAAGGTTTGCCACTAGAAAAAGACTTGATTGTTGACATGGAGCCATTCTTTGCGGCCTACCGTGAAGTACTGCCATTCTTGATGCCAAGTGGATCCGAGCCAGAGCGTGAGCGAATTCAGTCGCCAGAAGATCGCGCGCGCTTTGATGACAGTACTAAGTGCATCTTGTGCGCAGCCTGTACAACTAGTTGCCCGGTCTTTTGGACGGATAACCAGTACTTCGGTCCACAAGCCATTGTTGGGGCGCATCGCTTCATTTTCGATAGCCGTGACTCCGGCGCAGCTAGCCGCTTAGAAGTTCTTAACTCTAAAGAAGGCGTATGGCGGTGCCGCACCACCTTTAACTGCACCGATGCCTGCCCGCGTGGGATTCAAATCACTCAAGCTATTGCTGAAGTTAAACAAGCGTTAATTCGCGGCAAGATTTAGCACCTTAAAAATATCTTTTTAAAATAATTAGGGCCTCAGTCGGTTACGACTGAGGCCCTAATTAAAGGTTTTTACTTTACGCCGACTTGCAACCGTATGCCTTACGGGTTGCTTTAAGCAGTGCTGACTGAATATCCATATCGTAAGTCACTTCATTGCTGACGTAACTACCGAGTGTGAAATCATCCAGCCCAGTTGCGATGTAAGAGCAAAGTGCACCCTTTGCATACTTCAATAGTGCAGGGTAACGAATCTTGTAAGTTAGCGGATCTGTATCAACTTTAAGATCCCAAGCCTTCGGATCCAACTTAGTTAGTCGAGTGAATTCCTTCTCGAAAATCTGCTCTTTTGAATCTAACTTGATTGGCGGCTTTGGCTTAACTGTTTGCACAGTCGGCTTCTTTACCGTTGGATCAACCTTTACTGGTTCGTCAGTAGTTGCCTCTGGCGTTGGTTTAACGGTTGGTTTAACGGTTGGTTTATGCGTGGGCTTGTGTGATGGCTTAACGCTCGGCGATGCAGATGCAGATGCCGATGCAGATG
>JBAXKB010000002.1:0-86803 GCA_037137575.1 Actinomycetes bacterium | reverse complement strand
GTTCTCGCCATCCAATAACTGATGGGGCAACCCCATCAGTTAGCCAGGGTGTGGGATCGAAATCCGTATTTATTTTTCGAATGCATGGCATTCGAAAATCCCGTCCCTGGACGCTTCTGGGCTTTCGTCCCTGGCCACTTGTAAGAATTTATTTAGGATTGTTTCCTTGTTCTCGCCATCCAATAACTGATGGAACCCGTTATTGCTAATTGGCTTCAGGAACTAACTGCGCAGTTACGACAATTCGCCGCTCGAATGTGCTGATCGGTGTGCAGGTAATCAATACGATTCGTGATTCGTCTTTTGGGCCATTGAGTACAGCTGTATCGGTAGGAGCAACGACCTCGGTTGAAATCACTCGGTAGGTGAAAGTCTTCCCGTTGGCTTCAACGCTGAGGCGATCTGCGAGGTTTACTTGGTCAAGGTATCGAAATGGTCCACCGGCGCCAACACGGTGTGCGGCAAGTGCAAAAACTCCCGGTAGTCCTGGCCCTGACCATGGGTAGGCCCCAGCCATGCCGGTATTTAAAGTTGCTTTGTCAACCCCACGCGTTATGGGTAGAGCGAATACTTGCGCTGACGGGATTGTGAGTGTCCCGATGGTCTCTAGTGCTGCGCTGGGCGAATTCGTGGGCACAGAAGTGGGCGACGAACCAAATTCGGGTAACTGCGATGCATGAGTTGAATTGTGCATCGAGGAAGTTTGACTCTCGGTCATGCCAAAAATTATTAGCGCAGTCAAAACAAGCCCAGACGCAAGAGTTAGCGCGCCGACAATTGCGCGCTTACCTAATGACATGAACTAATTGTGCCGTCAGTGTTGCAACGCGTGGGTAACGCTCTGCCACAACTTTGCCCAAGTCGAAATGTGCGCTGTGGCGCCCCCGGTGTCAGGAAGCGTTCCACCAGTTGAATAAGCAATCTCTGGGTCGTATTTATCTACTGGGTCCGTGGAATCAGTTGGATCAGGAGTTGGCTTTGGTGTTGGGTCCAACGTGAAGGTATTGGTTGCGTTACAGCTGATGCTCAAATCAGTGGAAATAACTTGATTGTCTCCATCAATAGCAACCGCGTTGCCAGCAGAATCTGTACATTCCCAAGTTGGGTCGCCACTGGTGTCAGCGTTCCATTGCCCATCGCTTGCAACGGGCATATCGCTTTCCCCTAGGGTTACAGCGGTGCCCTCTGGGAGTGCGAGCAATGTCAATGCTTCGGCGGCCACGCCAGTACTTGTTGTGGTGACAGTGCCCTCGTTTATTTCTTGCGCAACTTCTGCACTGAGTGTGAATGTTCCCGTATCACCAACACTGATTTTGTTGATAGTGATGTCGGCCAAATTGGTTAGTTTCCAAATGTAGGTGCAAGTAATTTCTGCAGCCGCATCTGATGAGGAATCAAGTTCAAGTGAAACATTCGCATCCTGCACTAGGTAGCTAGCTCCACCATCGCAAGCTAGAGAATCGAGTTCCCAAGTGGATGTTGCAGTATTCGTTGGGGCGATACCGGTGATGTCGTAATTACCAAACGGTAATCCACTCTGCTGCGCACTCTTGGCCGCTGGCGCTCCCCAACCAGTGTTAGTTAAGGTATCTGTGTTTTCGCTTCTCGAGAGCGTGTTTGTTGTCAGGAAACTTGCTTCTGCGCTGATAGCTCCACTGCCACCCGTGAGTCTATTTACGATGTTTACTTTTGCGTTCGGCGTGAAAGTGTTAACCACGGTGCATTCAGTGTCAGCGCCATTAAGAGTAAAACTCGCCCCTGTTGCTACCGATCCGCTTGTCGAAACTGCAGCACCGGCGCTGTTCACGCAGCTGATGGATGGCGCGCCCCAGCTACCACCTGGCGTGGCTGGCAATGATGTTTCAGTGATTGTGTATGCGCCCGGCGCTAATGCGTTCTGACTCGTTACCAAAGTCTCAGTGCTCTGTTCGGTAACAGTTGTATTGCCTGCGAAATAATTGGTCGCGCCCTGGCTCAGATCAAAGCCAAATGTGCCAACTGCTCCATTAGTAACTTTGTAAATGGTTAACCCGGCTTTTGGTTTTGCTTCATTGGTGTAGGTGCACGTGACAGTGTCGCCAATTCCAAGCGTGATATCCGCGGTGCGCGTAACCAAGTTCGAGTTGATAGTTGAAAGTGAATTGCCAGATGTACATGCAAGTCCGGTTAGTTCAAAAGGAGCTGCTGGATTATTTTCATTTACAGTCCAAGTTTCACCTGCGGCGCGGATAAAGGACTGTGAGCCGCCAGCGGCGAGATTAAACGCCCCACCTGGGGTGAAGCTTAAATTGCCACCAAAGCCAAATGAAACTCCAGCACCACCTTGTGGCACAACCTTACGAACCACGATGGTTCCACTCTTTTCCGCGGTGTCAACGTAATAGGCGTAGCAGTACATGTGCCTAGCGCCGTTTGTTGCGCCTAACCATTCGATGTTGTCTGCGTTGGCGTTATCTATCGCACAACGCAAAGTGCCGAACGCGATATTTGCATTTCCGTTTAGCGGTGATCCTGGTACGCCACCTTGTACCCAAGTCGATTTATTTGAAAGCCCCGTTATCTGTGCGGGCGACAGGTTCAATGTGACGGCGCCATCAATAGTTCGGCCCGTGTCGTTGCCGTATGAATCTAATTCCGGAGTGCTCGCCACAGTTGATGCGGTTTGGAATGGGCTTCTAACTTTCGAAAGTGATCCGTACGCGCCGGAGTCTTTCCCATTTGTGCCCTGACCAAGCGCAAAGGCCCAGTCAGTTAGTGGTTCACATGCAGATTGCCCAGATGCATTTAGTTCTTCAACCTCTGGTCGTACAGCGCCGGTGTTTGGAGCTGTGGCATACAAACTATTAACCCCAACATTTTGTAAAGATTCCATAATGTTGTTCCGCGCTTTGTTGGCCATGATGTCCGAATAACTTGGACATGATCGTGCCACTAGTGTCACTTTGTAGTTCTGTTCAGCAACAGTGTCGCCAGCAAACCAGAGCTGGTAAGTAGGGAAGCCAACAAGTTTCTTAAAGCGCAAGGTCAAGGTTTTAATCGCGGAGTTTGGTCTTACCCAAGCAGAAGCTCCATCGGTGTCATTGCCACTGCCGGTGAGTGTTGCTGTTGCTGAATTCCAAGTCGGCAAGTCAGTTGAAACACCTGCGCACGAAGTTGGTCGAGGCGAAGTTAAATTGCAGTAATTAAATGGTGTTACCGCCCAGTTGACAACGCTTAATGAGTTCCCTGAAGTATCAGCGGCAGTAATCGTTACTGCATCAGCATCGATGTCACCGAGTGCAAACGACCAGCCGTTTAGTGGAGTGGCGGTATTGAAAGTAAAAGTTGTTACTGAGTCCGCGCCGCCGGGCGCAGTCCCCATAGTGAGATAGCCAGCACCGCGAGAGGTCCCGTATTCATTGCCAGGAAGCGTGCCATCATTTAGCCAGGTGGTTGCTCCACTTACTGCGCTAAGACCATTGGCGTTAGTCGTAAAGTTTGCCGAGGGGCTAGTGAACCCACCCACATTTAGATTGAGCGATCCAGTTGGGCGGGTGACGCTCCACTGTCCCCATGTGCCAGTGCCACCAGCAGCACCTGCTGGTGCTGGTAACCCAGTCAGTAAAACGGCGGCAAGTAGCGAGCTCAAGGTGCCAATTACGACGCCGAGCCTGAACTTGCGTGGAATAAAGTGGGATTTCGTTTTAGTAGCCATTTGGCGAGTGTACCCAAAAAAAATGAGGGTAATTCGGCTATTTTTCGCATTTTTTGAGATTTTTAGTGAATTTTAGAAGAATTTTGAAGTTTTTTGCACAATCTACTTGCCAAGGTTAAATACACGCGTGTAATTTAAGGAAACAGTGGGTCGTTTGACTCGGTAAGTCAGCCAAATTTAGGAGGAAGCTAGTGAGCGAATTGTTATGGCTCCCGTTAGCAGAATCAGAAGAGCTTTCGTGGCAAGAGCGGGCACTTTGTGCGCAAACCGATCCTGAGGCTTTTTTCCCAGAAAAGGGTGGATCAACTCGGGACGCTAAGCGAGTTTGTTCATCCTGCGAGGTCAAGGCTGAATGTCTGGAATACGCTCTACAAAATGACGAACGCTTTGGTATCTGGGGCGGATTATCGGAACGTGAACGTCGCCGCCTAAAGCGCGCCCAGGCCGGGTAATTTAGCTCAATCGCTCGCCGGCCCCTCGTACCTGGGGTCGAGTTCTACTGGGTCTTTGCCAAGTAGCAGCCCTAGTAATTCTGCAAGCACATCTTTAATAATTCGACTCTGTTGGCCAAAGTTAGGGCTGCGAAGTTCTATTGCTCGTTGATACAACACCACAACATCTGGGTTACCGCGCTCGATGCGGCCCATTGGCACAGTCCCAGCACTTAAAACAACATCTCGTTTGCTTGGCACAGCTTCGACATTAAACGTCACCTGCTTAATTCGGCTAGCAAGTTTCTTTTCTAGTGGACTTACTTGTCGTTCAATTTCTGTAATTGCCGTTAATACTTGTGTCTGAAATCTTGCGTCAGGAGACGAACGTATCGGCACATTATGAGGAAAAACTGGCCCGCGTAATCCACGATCATGTCGGTCTCGACGAATGTGTCGATGCGAGTCAATAGCCATATTTACAGCATAGGTGGGCTAGGGTTCCCAATGTGGTAACACGACGTTGTTCAAAACCTTCATGCACTGCGGTAGCAACATGGACGTTGACTTATGTCTACAGCGACTCAACCGCTGTGTTGGGTCCACTTGCTACCTACCGTGAGCCACACTGCTACGACTTGTGCACTGAACACAGTGTCCGACTCACCGCTCCACGTGGTTGGGAAGTTGTCCGCCTTGAAATCGATGCCCAAGCTTTGCTTCCGGCACCTGATGACTTAGAAGCTTTAGCCAATGCTGTTCGCGAAGTAGGTCAATTTGTACCTACCCAGAATGTGGAAGAAGTTGCGCGCCGCGGACATCTGCGAGTTTTGCGCGATATTCCAGAATCTAACTAAGAAAAATTCACTCTTCTAAGCGTGCTAACCCTGAGCGCACGGTGTATCTCTGCGGCTTAAACCCCTAAACTTAGAGGTGTGAGAGATCTTTCAGCCCTAATCAAGGCTTATGACGTTCGTGGCGTAGTTCCAGAGCAGTGGGGACCTGAATTAGCACAGCAAGCAGGTACTGCTTTTGTTGAAGTGCTCGGTATCCGTAGCATCGATGGTGGCGCTGGACGAATTGTGGTCGGACACGATATGCGTCCCACTGGCCCTGATTTAGTTGGCGCTTTCATCGAAGGTGTAACTGCCGCTGGCGTTGATGTAATCAACATCGGCCTTTGCTCTACTGATGGTTTGTATTTTGCCTCTGGTCGCTTAGACATCCCAGGTGCGATGTTCACTGCAAGTCATAATCCAGCCGAATACAACGGGATAAAAATGTGTCGGGCCGGAGCTGCGCCGGTTGGCCAAGACTCTGGTTTGGCTGACATTCGCACCATGCTTGAGACTGAAGAATTTCCTGCTTATAACGGTCCAGTAGGAACAGCTACCGAGCAAGACATGCTGTTCGACTATGCACAACACCTTCGAGCATTGGTACCGCTTGAAGGTATTCGTGAACTCTCAGTTGTAATCGATACTGGCAATGGCATGGGTGGATTTACAGTCCCTGCAGTTTTGGGCGGTCAAATTCTGGAACCACTTCCACTGCGAATCGATGAAATGTATTTCGAACTCGACGGCTCATTTCCGAATCATGAAGCCAATCCAATAGATCCAAAGAATCTTCGCGACTTACAAAAGCGAGTAATTGAAGTCGGTGCTGACATCGGTTTAGCCTTCGATGGTGATGCAGATCGTTGCTTCGTGGTGGATGAAAAGGGCGACATTGTTGACCCATCAACTTTAACTTCGCTGATTGCGACTCGCGAACTAGTTAAGCATCCTGGCAGCACCATAATTCATAACTTGATCACCTCAAAAGCTGTTCCTGAAATTGTTTTAGAGCATGGTGGAGTTCCAGTACGAACTCGAGTCGGCCATTCATTTATCAAGGCAACTATGGCTGAGACGGGCGCAATTTTTGGTGGTGAACATTCTGGCCATTTCTACTTCCGCGATTTTTGGAAAGCTGATTCAGGGATGCTTGCCGCAATGCATGCACTTGCCGCGCTCGGTGAAACTGCAGACGGCACAACGCTCAGCACTTTGTTGACCCCATTCAGTCGTTATGTTTCCAGCGGCGAAATTAACACAACGGTGTCAGATGCAAAAGCAGTGACTGCAAACATTGAAGCAATCTTCGCTGAGCAAGGTGCACAATTTGATCATCTAGATGGGCTAACTGTTACGGGACCGAACTGGTGGTTCAATGTTCGCGCCAGCAATACCGAACCACTGCTTCGCTTAAATGTCGAAGGTGACGATACCTCAGCTATGGAAGCCATCAGGGATGAAGTTTTGGCACTCATGAAAGACGAGATTTAATCGTGCTTATCGACGACACAATTTTGGACGACCAGGATTATCTAGCCTCGGCTGATCCAGGCAACATGCTCGAATGTGTTGCAAGTTCTGGTGCCCAGATGCGTCGTGGCCTGAACTTAGCTGATCGTGATGAACTGGCTAAAGCCGCTGAAGGTGGAAAGCCACGTGGGCTGCTGGTGGCCGGCATGGGCGGCTCGGGTGTCTCTGGCGATGTACTTAGCGCAGTTGCTGGCCCAAGTGCGTCGATTCCAATCTCGATTGAACGCACTCATATTTTGCCAGGTTGGGTTTCACCAATCGACATGGTTGTTGCAGTTTCCTGCTCAGGCTCGACTGAAGAAACACTTTCCGTTGCCCAGCAGGCAAGTAAGCGTGGCGCTCGGCTGGTAACTATCGGCGCAGCAGGAAGTCCACTAGCTGCTATCAGTGAGCAAACTCCTGGCGCCGTTCATTTGTCTATTGATGCGCAGGGTCGCATGCCACGGGCCTCGCTCTGGACGATTGCTACGCCGCTATTAATGCTCGCAAATTCGCTAGGTCTTGGCGAAGTTACTGATGATGATTTCAACCGCGCAGCAGATTTGATGGATGCACTTTCTGTAGCCTGCGGCCCACGAGCGAGTGTGCTGGAAAACCCAGCCAAACTACTGGGCGTTTCACTGGCTGAGTCTTTTCCAATGGTTTGGGGCACAGAGGCAATCGGTCGGGCAGCTACTGGTCGATTCATGGCTCAGTTAGCTGAGAACGCAAAACTGCCTACCGTTCACGGCGGACTTCCAGAAGCTGGTCACAATCAGATTGTCACTTTTGATGGCGTATTAGCTGGCCGCACATCTGGAGAAGATATCTTTGCTGATCCAGAAATTGATGGCTTCAAGCGCTCAATTAATTTGGTTTTGCTGCGGGATAGCTCTGAACATGCTGCAGTTGTCCGCCGCGTTGAACTTATTCGCCAAATCACTGCACAGCGAGATATTCCAGTCACTGAAATTCATGCACAAGGTGAACACCGTTTGTCGCGCATTGCTTCACTTGTTGTACCGACAGATTGGGCCAGTGTCTATGCAGCAATTGCGATGGGAGTCGATCCAACACCGATTGGACCGATTAATGAATTGAAGGCCGGGCTTAGCTAGTCCGATTCAGGCCCTGCGTTGTGCCTGAAATCCTTGTTCGTGACACAATAGGAACACCGCTTACTATCGAAGCCTCGTGTTGTTTTGCGGATGTTTCATCACCCACGAGGAGTGTCCAATGGCTCTTGCCCCCAATGATTACAAAGTTGCTGACCTTTCGTTAGCAGAATTTGGCCGTAATGAAATTCGCCTAGCTGAAAATGAAATGCCAGGCTTGATGGCAATGCGCTCTGAGTTCGGGCAAAGTAAGCCACTAACTGGTGCGCGCATTATGGGCTCATTGCACATGACAATTCAGACTGCTGTGCTGATCGAAACACTTGTTGAACTGGGCGCGGATGTTCGCTGGGTATCTTGCAACATTTTCTCGACTCAAGATCACGCAGCCTCAGCAGTCGTTGTTGGTCCAACCGGAACGGTAGAGGCGCCAGATGGCGTGCCCGTATATGCCTGGAAAGGCGAGACGCTAGAAGAGTATTGGTGGTGCACTGAGCAGGCGCTTTTGTGGCCAGGTGCAATTGGCCCAAATATGATTTTGGATGATGGCGGCGACGCAACACTTCTTGTACATAAAGGTGCCGAGTACGAGGCAGCGAACTTTGTGCCGGATCCCGCCTCAGCAGAGTCGGAAGAATTTGGGGTAATTCTCTCGTTGCTTCAGCGCTCACTTGGTGAAGACAATACTCGTTGGACCAAGGTCGCTGAACAGATTCAAGGTGTTACCGAAGAAACTACAACAGGTGTTCTGCGACTTTACGAGATGTTTGCGCAGGGCCAGCTCAAGTTCCCAGCAATCAATGTGAATGATTCCGTAACCAAGAGCAAGTTCGACAACAAGTACGGCACTCGCCACAGCCTGATTGACGGCATTAACCGTGCGACTGACACATTGATTGGCGGAAAAGTTGCGCTGGTATGTGGTTACGGCGATGTCGGCAAAGGTTCTGCTGAATCCTTACGCGGTCAAGGTGCACGAGTAATTATCACTGAGGTTGATCCCATCTGCGCGCTGCAAGCGGCAATGGATGGCTATCAGGTTCTGACCATCGAGGACGTGTTAGGCACAGCCGACATGTTCATTACTGCCACGGGCAATCGCGACGTAATCACGGTTGAGATGATGAGTCAGATGAAGCACCAAGCAATTGTGGGCAACATTGGGCACTTCGATAACGAGATTGATATGGCTGGATTGGCTCAGTATCCAGGAATCATTCGTCGCACAATCAAACCACAAGTTGACGAGTGGGTTTTCCCAGACGGACACTCGATCATTGTCTTAAGTGAAGGCCGCCTACTGAATCTTGGTAACGCAACTGGCCACCCGTCTTTTGTTATGAGCAACTCATTCACCAATCAGGTTTTGGCGCAGATTGAACTTTTCACCAAGGGTGAAGAGTACGAACTAGGGGTTCATGTTTTGCCGAAGTACTTGGATGAAAAGGTGGCCCGCCTTCACCTTGATGCACTTGGCGTGCGATTGACCGAACTGACAAAGCCGCAGGCAGACTACCTCGGTATCGACATTAACGGTCCGTTTAAATCTGATCAGTACCGTTACTAGGAAGCAACATTTCTTCATCCGATTTTCCGGTAGAGCCACAACCTGAACAGGTAGTGGTTAATCAGGGTTTATTATTTCCGGGTAACTCTGATCTATATCGCATTCTGGTATTTAAAGGAAAAATTCTCAAGTATCCATATTGGGGACTTGGCGACGTAGTCGGAACTTTATTGGCCGGCTTAGTGGTTGGCGCTTTTGCTGGCGTAATCATGATGGTACTCAGGGTGGACCCGATGCATGGCTGGGCCCTAATTCTGACTTTGACTTTGCCATGGCTTGCATATGTTATTTACCCAATAATGACCACCAAGTACAAAGGCAATGGACTTCGCATCGATTTGGGTCTTTCGCTTACGCCTGCACAGTTAAGAATTGGTATCGTTGGCGGCCTGGGTTCGTTACTTGCTGCAGGGCTGGCCGCGTTGCTGTCAACAAAATTGTTTGGGCCGATTACCTCTACTGCAGGTGTTGCAGGGCAACATGAACATGGGATAGTTGCGATTACCTTCGCAGTGCTTGTAATGACTGCTGGTCCGCTTGTCGAAGAAATCGTTTTCCGTGGGCTATTGCTTGGCTCACTTTTGAAACGAGAAATGGCCCCGTACTTGGCGTTAGTTATTTCGGCAGGGATATTTTCAATAGCTCATTTTGAACCCACGCGGCTGCTGATCTTGTTCGCGGGGGGACTTGTTATGGGTGAGGTGCGCAGGCGTACCGGAAGCACTGGCGCAAGTGCGGTTAGCCACATGATCAATAACGCGCCAGGTGCTATTGCCTTGCTAGTTGGCGCATTCAACTAACCGCAGTTGAATAACTGGGGGTAGGCTGTTCTAAGTGAGTGCACCTCGAGTTGGCGTAATCGGCGGCGGACAGCTGGCCCGCATGATGCAACCTGTTGCAATCAATTTGGGTATCCAACTTCGGGTACTTTGCACAAAGTCCGATGATTCGGCAGCGCAGGTGATTCCAGATTCAGTAATTGGCAGTCATAGCGATATCGATGCTGTTTTAGAATTCGCAAAAGATTGCGATGTAATTACTTTTGACCACGAACATGTTCCGAGTGAAGTTTTAGCCGCCCTCATTGCAGCAGGGCACAATGTGCAACCAAACCCTTCAGCGTTGCAATTCGCTCAAGACAAGTTGATGATGCGCGCAGCATTAACTGAAGCTGGAATTGCGTGTCCGAAGTGGACGCAAATTTCTAACGCAGAACAGCTAGAGGATTTTGCCTTAATCGTGGGTTGGCCACTGGTTTTGAAATCGGCAAAAGGCGGATACGACGGCAAGGGTGTTTGGTTAGTCGAGACACAAGCACAGGCTCTAGAAGTAATAGCCGATATTCATGCACATGGGCAGGAAGTACTTGGCGAAGAATGCGTCCCATTTGTTCGAGAGTTAGCCGCGCAAGTTGCCCGAAGTCCGCATGGACAATGTGTTGCCTATCCAGTGGTGCAATCCACACAGACCGAAGGCATATGCCATGAAGTTATAGCGCCTTGTCCAGAGTTGAGTGAAGACCGCGCTGTTGCTGCGCAAGAAATGGCATTAAAAATTGCTGCTCTGCTAGATGTGACAGGGATGTTAGCAGTTGAACTTTTCGATACTGGAGCAGAATTACTCGTGAACGAACTCGCAATGCGCCCCCACAATTCGGGGCATTGGTCAATGGATGGAGCGATTACTAGTCAGTTCGAAAATCATCTGCGGGCAGTTTTGGATATGCCGCTTGGTTCGCCTGCACAGGTTACGCCGTTTGCGGTAATGGTTAATCTGCTCGGTCAAGATCTTGATGGTCAACATTTAGCTTTTCGCCATGTGATGGCTCGTGACCCAGGCGTCAAGGTGCATTTATACGGTAAAGCCGTCAAAAAAGGTCGCAAAATTGGACATGTCAACGTGGTTGGTGACAATCTAGGTGACTTAACACAACGTGCTTGGCATGCGGGCGACTATCTAACTGGAGTTATCGATGAGTAATGAGCCATTAGTAGGAATCATTATGGGTAGCGATTCTGATTGGGAAGTTATGCAAGCGGCGCTAGAAGTGCTTGAAGAATTTGGAATTAGCGCAAAAGCTGAAGTTGTTTCTGCACACCGCATGCCGCAAGACATGGTGACTTACGCACAAGGAGCAACAGCTCAAGGGCTGCGGGTGATTATTGCTGGAGCAGGAGGAGCTGCGCACTTGCCTGGCATGGTTGCCTCATTGACGACGCTTCCGGTTATTGGTGTGCCAGTTCCGCTCAAACACCTTGAAGGCTTAGATTCCTTGCTCTCAATCGCGCAAATGCCAGCAGGCGTTCCAGTTGCCACTGTTGGAATCGGTAACGCTCGTAATGCTGGGCTACTTGCAGCTCGCATAATTTCTAGCGGAACAGATGAAATCGCTAAAGCTACTGCAGAAAAGTTAATTGAATTTCAGGCAGATCTTCGTCAGATAGCTATCGACAAAGGCGATGAACTTACCGCCCGAATTACGAACCAGGTTTCCCAAGATAATTAATTGCCCAGCCCGCGTTTATCCACTTATCGCGATCGAGCATGTTGCGACCATCGATTATGGTTCGACCAGCAACAACACTATTTAGCGCCGCAGGATCTAACTCGCGGTAATCTTGCCACTCGGTCAAATGAATCAGCAGAGTCGCGCCGCTAGCTGCCTCAGTTAACGAATCGACACAATTTAGGTGCGGATGCACTTTGCGAACCACATTTAGTGCAATCGGGTCATGAACCACTACGTCCGCGCCAGCATCCACTAACGCTTGGGCGATAGATAATGCAGGAGAGTCTCTGATGTCATCACTGTCTGGCTTGAAAGCTGCGCCTAAAACAGTGATACGTACACCGGTTAAGTCACCACCGGTAAATGATTTTGCCCGTTCAACAACTAGCTCACGGCGCATCTGATTCACTCGGCCAACATTGGCAAGAAACTCAAATTGCTCACCGAGCCCTAGTTCACTGGCCCTGGCATACAACGCCTTAATGTCTTTGGGCAGACACCCGCCACCAAAACCAACACCAGCGTTTAGAAAACGACGTCCAATGCGGGTGTCATGACCGATTGCATCAGCGAGCTGGGTAATGTCTGCTCCGGCTGCATCACATAAATCAGCAAATGCGTTGATGAACGAAATTTTGGTGGCCAGAAATGAGTTGGCGGCTACTTTAACAAGTTCGGCTGTTGCGTAGTCGGTAGTAATGAATGGAGTGCCTTCCTGAATTGAGGCGGCATAAACTTCACGCAGCACTTTTTCATCTTCAGGGTTAGAAAGCCCGATAACAATTCGATCTGGATGCAATGTGTCTTGCACTGCAAATCCTTCACGCAGGAACTCTGGGTTCCAAGCTAGGTGTATGTCAGAACCAGCTGGAGAATTTTCCTGTAAATATTCAGCTAGACGAGCAGCAGTGCCAACGGGAACTGTTGACTTGCCGGCAATCAATGCAGGCTTAGTTAAATGTGGGGCAAGTGATGCAATAGCGCCGTTAACTTGTGACATGTCCGCTGCATCCGAATCTTTTGACTTCGGGGTACCAACACACAAGAAATGGACATCCGCCTGCGCTGCCACCGCTTCCCAGTCCGTGGTAAACATCAAGTTCCCTGCCGCTAATGCAGCAACAAGTAATTCTTGAAGTTCAGGTTCGTGAAATGGAACGACACCCGAATTAAGTGAGGCGATTTTTTCAGGATCAACATCAAGAGCGATCACTTGGTGTCCTAGGCTTGCCATGCAAGCCGCATGGGTAACGCCAAGGTATCCGGTTCCAATAACTGAAAGTCTGGTCATAGGTTTATTCTAGTTTGCGCAGTAATCTAAAGGTGTGCCTACCTTGCCTGACGTAGCGGTAATAATGCCCGTTTTAAATGAAGAAAATTATTTGGCTTCTGCGATAAATGCAATTTTGGCTCAAAATTATGCAGGCAATATCCGCATTGTTCTGGCACTAGGACCGTCTACCGACAAAACAAATGAAGTCGCAGCGGATTTGCAAAGTCAGGACCCGAGAATAAGCACCGTTGAAAATCCATCGGGTCGAACTCCAGATGGACTTAATGCGGCCCTTGCTGCCACAACCGAGTCAGTAATTGTTCGGGTTGACGCACACAGTGAACTCTCTGCTGACTACTTGACTATTGCAGCGCAGACTTTGGCTCGAACTGGCGCAGACAATGTCGGTGGGGTAATGGCCGCTAAAGGCAGGAGCGCCTTTGAAAGCGCAGTGGCCACCGCTATGACCAGCAAACTTGGGGTAGGTGGGGCATCATTTCATGTTGGCGGATCTGAAGGGCCGGCTGAGACGGTGTACCTAGGCGTTTTTAGGCGAAGCGCATTGGAACGTGTCGGTGGATACGATCCTAACTTCACGCGGGCGCAGGACTGGGAATTGAATTTTCGCATTCGCTCAACTGGTGGAACAGTCTGGTTTAATCCGGCGCTTCATGTCACCTATCGGCCAAGATCTAGCGCGCGCGCCTTGGCCAAACAGTATTTTCAGTACGGGCAGTGGCGCCGCAAAGTGATGCGCGAACACCCAGAAACCACTCGGACAATTTCAGCATTGCGATATTTTGCTCCGCCGTTAGCGGTATTGGGAATTGTTTTTGGCACTCTTATGGGTTTGGTTGGCGCTTACCTGTCTACGTGGCCACTAGTTTTTTGGGGCTTCTTGGCGCCAGTCGGTTACCTCGGACTAGTCCTACTGGCAACGCTTACCTTGGCGAAAAAAGCCGGTAAGGCAATTTTGCATTTACCATCGGTTTTGATATTGATGCAGATATCTTGGGGTTTGGGTTTTTTAACCAGCCCTAAGTCGTAATACGAACTTTATTTAGTTCGATTATTTCCAGCAGAGCAAGTTTGTGTTCCAGCAGTAATTCCGTCGCCGCCATTATTCGCGTTTGTAACCGCCAAGGTTACTTTTCGTGCATTGGTCCAGTTTGCGCCAATGATCAGTTGTACCCGCTTGCCTAATGTGTTGTCTTGCTTTAGTAATTTTGTGCGTGCAGAGTAGGCCAAGGTCCGCGCACTTTCCAGATAGTCCTTGCTGTAAAGCACTTTGGTCTTTGCGATTTTTGTTGGCGCCGTTGCAACATTGCCGATAATGAATCCACGAGCTCTTAGTTGCACAGCCGCAGCTGCCGCCAGACCAGTTTTACCCGTTGCATTGAGTACATCAATAGTGATGCTTTCAGGTGGGGTGATCAAACCTGTTGAAACACTTGGAGAGGGACTCGGTTTGACGCTACTGCTAGCAGATGCACTTGGCGAAGGCTTAAGCGCAGGCCAAGGTTTATCTGCTCTGATTGCCGCCCAAAGTTGTTTAGTTTTGGCAGTCCAGCCAACATTGCCACCGCTGATGAAAACAAAAGGGGTTGCAACGAGTTTTATGTTCTTTGGCGAAAGACTAGTTAGCGATAACCCAAAGCGTTCAAGATTTTGCACATTTGCAAACTCTTTACTTGTAGTTAATGACTTAGTGACGGTATAGGCCGTTGAATAAAGGAGCGAAGGATTTCTTAGCAAGCCTTTTTGTTCAACACTTCTAATCATCGAACTAACGAATTCTTGTTGACGAGTTATTCGGCCGATGTCGCTGCCATCACCAAGGGATTCGCGAGCTCGGACGAATTTCAACGCATCCTCACCGTTCAAAGTACTAAATCCTGCAGGTAAATTCAGGCCGCTACCGCCAACGCCAGCGATAATCGGATCATAGACGGGAGTGGTGAAACAGACTTGAACGCCTTTCAATGAATCTACGACCGTTTTAAAGGCATTGAAATCTACAACGATGAAATTATTGATGCGGATTCCGGTTAGCGACTCAATCGTTTTAATTGTGCATACTGGTCCACCAACAGAGAAAGCAGCATTAAATTTGGTGGTAGATGGCCCAACGTATCCGCCTGATGGGGTTTTGCACTTAGGTATTGTTACGTATGAATCGCGTGGGATTGAAACGACAATCGCGCTCTTGCGTCCTTTGTAGATGTGTACCAGCAAGGTGGTATCCGAACGCTCTCCAGAGACATATCCGTAGCCACCATTTCCCTTGCCACTTCGGGCGTCAGATCCCATGATCAGCAAATTCGTTGCGCTGGTATCTGTTTGAACAGGAGTTAATGGCCGGTTAGTGCTGTTATCTAGCTCGGAGGTGTCGATGCTTTGAATATTTTTTCCGAGATTGTTGATCGCGGTTATTGCACCAGCGCTGATTGCACTGAGTACTAAAATGCAGGCAGCTCCCGCTGCGGTTAGTCGACGGATCCACTTATGCGAATTTGATTTATCCGCAGTCCGTTTGCCTCGACCTGACACGACGTAGCTCCTAAGTGGCTTTTGCTCTGGGTAGTTTTACGATAATTAGGTTCTCTCGATGGTACGCGAATTTCTGGCATTACCAAAAAAGTGAAATCTAGTTTCCATTGGCGACACAGTGAATAAGCCTTTAATGTGTGTTGTTTTCCCTTTTTTGAGGCAAACTAAAAACATGCTTTCCCGCACAAAATCCCACAGGCAAGTTGTAGTCGGGTTTGTCGCGTTAATTGCGGTGGCTTTTGTTGGACAACCAACCGCACAAGGACATGTTCGAATCCCACCAAAGGTCACTATCCAGAATTTTGTACCGGAAAAACATGTCCGCGCTACTTCTGGTCACAAATACACTTTTGAGATTTTGCGCAAAATGGGTCTGACACCATTTGTTTTGGTTGGTGTTACTTGGCAAGGCAAGTTAGCGCCGAATACAACTCTGGAAGTCAAGACTCACGATGAATCTGGCTGGTCAGCTTGGCAAAAACTGTCGTATAGCCCTGAACACGGGCCAGATTCTTTCGCCACGCAGGAGCAGAAAGCTCGTAGTGGTACTGATCCGTTAATAACAGCCAAAAGTGACGGCATTGATGTACAGGTCATTAGCAGCGCGATGGCACTGCCGAAGAATTTGAAAGTATCGTTAATCGATTCCGTTACCTCAAATGACGACGTAGACACTTTTTTATCTGCAAAAAGTGCGGTAGGGGTAAGGCAGAACTTAGGTTCTGTGATTACAAAATCTGGTGCGGTGGTTAGTCGGCCGAATATTGTTTCGCGCGCACAATGGGGCGCTGACGAAAGTTGGCGTGATCCTTCACCACGTATTTCGAGCAAAATCATTGCTGGCTTCATTCATCACACGGCAACTACAAATAGCTACAATCCCGAAGATGGTCCTGCTCAAATGCGTTCCTTATACGCGTACTTCACTAAGAGTTTGAAATATTCGGACATGGGATACAACTTCTTGGTCGATCGATATGGAGTTGTTTACGAAGGCCGCGCCGGGTGCACGCCTACTGCCGATCCAAGCTGTGATGGTCCTTCTAAAGCGGTTATTGGTGCGCATACTGCTGGAATGAATGACAACACCTTTGCAATTTCCGCCATCGGGAATTTCCAGACTGGGTCAATTGACGCATCCACTGAGCGCCTAATTACAAAAGCAATATCTGGACTCATGGCATGGAAAATTGCGCCGTACAACCTGGATCCAACTGCACTAGTAAAAATTCCGTCAACTGACACTTCTGGACTATCAAAATATCGAAACGGCACGGTAGCGACAGTGCAGGTGATATCTGGGCATCGTGATGTTGGCAAAACTGTTTGTCCAGGCAAAGCTCTCTTCGCATTAATCCCAGAAATAAGAGGCCAGATAGCTGGCCTACTAGGTGGAGAGATTAAAAATGTTTCAGTAACTCCACTACAACAATCTGCTAACGACCCAAGCACGATCTCGGTGAAGGCATCAGTTCCAGTATCTAGCACCTGGACTGTGACAGTTATGGACGCCGAATCCGGGGTAGTTGTCTATTTGCAGTCTGGAACCCAGAGAGACAAATCTAATTTTGTCTACGAATGGGAACACACCGATACCAGCGGGCATTTAGTTCCAGCTGGAAATTATGCAGTTTCGTTATCTGCAACAGTGGCGAATAAGCAATTGCCAACTGAAACCACCATGGTTACTTTAGGCAGTAAACCACAACAAATGTCTGGCGTAAAAATTAAACGTATGGCAAATGGAGCGGCCGTAGTAACTTGGCCAGTTCAGGCAAATTCAGTACCTCAAGTAGATGCAATTTTTTATCGCACATCATCAACTAAAGGCAGTACCTGGACGGTCTGGAAACAGTTACCTGAGGCAGCTACGGAAAAAACATTTACTACAACGCTAAAGAAACGCAGAATTTTCATTGAAATCAAACAAACGAATGCAATAGGTGACTCAGCTCCAGTTCTAGTGAGCTTTGTTGCCAAATCCTGATTAACCGAAGCGAACAGCGTTGTGTCAGACTGAACTTATGATTGAAGCAATTTTGCTAGTGGGTGGACAGGGCACGCGTTTGCGTCCGCTCACAATTTCAACGCCAAAGCCGATGTTGCCGGTTGCTGGGTTTCCCTGCACGGAACATCAAATTGCGCGAGCCAAGGAAGCCGGTATCGGCAGAATCATTTTAGGTACCAGCTATCGAGCAGAAGTATTTGAAGAATATTTTGATCATGGGCAAAATGCGGGTGTGGAACTTGTGTACGCCGTGGAAGACGAACCACTTGGCACAGGCGGCGCAATTCGCAATGCTGCTAATCATCTAACTTGTGGCCCAAATGATCCAGTTGTGATTTTCAATGGTGATGTATTAACTGGTTTAGATATTGCGGGATTGGTTGAAAAGTGGCGGGCAGCAGATGCAGATGTCGCACTTTATTTGACTCGTGTTGATGATCCACGTGCGTACGGGTTAGTACCAACCGATGAAACTGGCCGGGTGTTGGAATTTCGCGAGAAACCAACCACACCAGAAGAAATCGTAACTGACCAAATTAATGCTGGATGTTATGTATTTCGCAGAAGTGTCATCGACCGAATTCCTGCTGGAGTTCCAGTCTCGGTAGAGCGCGAGACTTTCCCAGCTTTACTTGATTCAGGTGCCACGGTTATCGGAGTTGTTGACGAAGGTTATTGGCTCGATTTAGGAACACCGCTAGCGTTTGCACAAGGATCTGCGGATCTGGTCTTGGGTAATGCCCCTTCGCCATTATTGGCTGGACATATAGGTAGTTCCTTTGTGGATGCATCAGCGCAAGTTTCCCCGTCTGCGATTTTAAGTAACGGCACATACGTTGGCCCGGGCGCAAAAATTGGCGATCGAGCAATTGTTGAGGCTTCGGTAATTTTCCCTGACGTTGTTATTGGTCAAGATGCTAGCGTCACAAAATCTATTGTCAGCGCCGGCGCTGTTGTTGGCACGGGTTGTGTAATCACTGAGGCAGTGATCGCCGAACTAGCGATTATTGGCGATAACAGCATCCTGGAATCTGGAGCTCGAATATTCCCAACTGAGTCTGTCGAACCGGCCAGCACTGTTAGTGCCTGGATAGATTAACGTTCCCGACCTTTTTCATCTAAGTCAGCAAGGTACTGCTCAAGTGCAGCCGCAAGTTCATCGCCACTAACTAAGTTGCCTTCTGAAGTTGCCGTCAATTCGCGCCTATTTTTCATAACGTCGTCATGCTGTTTTTCAAGCGATTCAACAACTTCACGATTTTCATCCACCGTGGCAATTTGGTGATTGATTTCGGTGTCCATGTCTATTGCGGCTTGACGTAAGTCATCGCGCGGAATCATAAGGCCAGTGTTGAGTGAAATCTGATCAAGTAATGCTAGAGCTGCTTTCGGGTACTCGCTGTTTGCCAAATAATGCGGGACATGTGCTGCGTAGCCAACAGCAGGTAGTTTCTGTTGCCCCAGATTCAACTCGATGAGTCCGGACATACTTCCAGGTATTTCTACCTGACCCACCCACGGCTGATGCACGCCTAGTAATTCAGGATCACTTGAATGCGCGGTTATTTCTACCGGTCGAGTATGTGGAGCCGGCCATGGGATTGCATGGATACCAACAGTCATGCGCACACCGTAAGTGCGAATCAATTCAATAATGCTGCGAACTACACTCTGCCAACCTAGATCTGGTTCAACTCCGTGGAGTAGTAAAAATGTTTGTCCTTCAGCATCAGTTACTTCGCTAAGGGTTAGGTGTGGCATGTCCATTGATTCATAATGATCGGAATCGAATAGTGTTTTTGGTCGACGGGCTCGGTAGTCGTAGAGACCGTCTATGTGGAAATATGCGACTGGGCGGTTTTCTAAAGTCTCCAAAATGTGTTTGATAGCCAAGCGTCCGCCAGCGCCAGCGTCCATGAATCCAGTGAGGCTATGCACCAAAACAATGCCTGAAGTCACGCCAGAATCAAACTCGTGAACAGGCGGTACAACAAGGGTGTACAAGTCGCCAGCAGGATACATTTTGACCTCTCAATTTGTGCGCTAACTCTATTGTCAACGATATTCCCCGATGTCACATTCCCAAACCAAGTAGGCAAAATCGCCACCGGGCTAGCAATCCACTAAAGTAAGGGAATGCCAGCAATGGCAGTGGGCCTCTAGCTCAGTTGGTAGAGCAACGGACTTTTAATCCGTGGGTCGACGGTTCGAGCCCGTCGGGGCCTACTCAGATTGAGTGCTACCTGCATTTCGATTGAGTGCAGCGATTTTCCCCGCGGGGGTAAGGTTAGAGCAAAATGTTCAACTCATTGAAAAGGTTCAGTAATCAAGAACAACAGTGCCAATAACTGTCATTTCCAAGCTCACTGGCTGAGCTGGGTCACTGCAGTGTTTTTGATTTTGGGCACAATTTGGCAGCAAGCCAGATGGAATAACTATTCACCTGTTAGTCAAACTGTGAGTTCGTTGGCAGCAATAGGTGTGCCGAGTCGCCAAACTATGAATATCATCACTTTGGTTGGCGCAATTTTCTTACTGGCAATCGCGATCAAACTTGATCATTGTGGATCTATTGGCCGGTTTTTTATTGGAGCAGCCGGTGTTGCCCTGATTGGGGTTGCCGCATTCCCAGTTCCATCGGTAACGAAGGACTCTGCACTACATACAGCTGCAGCCACGGTGGTTCTTATCGCGATGTGCTTGTGGCCAGCAGCTGCTCATTTTGGCGCAAGGTCGGATCTGTGGGCGGTCTCAATTCGGCGCTCAGCAATCAGCACAGTTGTTATGGCAGTCGTTGGAATTTTCTTTTGGGTTAACTGGCTAATAGAAACGCCGATTATGGGATTAGTTGAACGTTGCTTTCTAGTTATGCAACTAGGCTTCCTGATCGCATTAATTGGCGTATCCAAACGCAAACTTGCCACGCAAGTATGCCAGCCAAATTGCGCTGTAAAGCCTGAACTATCTAATTAAATCTAACTTCTTTCCCATTGTTACCGCCGCGCAACGAGTACAGTAAATAACAAATGCACTAGTTTGCACATGGTTTGCTTGGAGGATTCGTGGTAAACACTAGCCCCGGATATGCAATAACCGTTCGAGTAGATTTATTGCCCGATGCATCTGCAACTGCAGGATTAACTGGAGCAATTATCAACTCCGGCGCAGCACTGACCGCGCTTGATGTTGTTGAATCCAATCATGAAGTGCTAACAGTTGATGTGACTTGCAATACCCGCGACTCGGAACATGCCGCGCAGGTCAGTGCTGCGATAGCGCAGTTGCCAGATGCTCATGTTCGCAAGGTGAGCGACCGAACTTTCTTATTGCATCTCGGCGGCAAACTCGAAGTGGTTCCTAAAGTGCCGTTAAAGACTCGAGATGATTTATCGCGGGCTTACACTCCAGGTGTTGCTCGAATTTGCCTGGCTATTGCGCAAGACCCGTCAGATGCTCGCAGGCTCACAATCAAACGAAACACCGTCGCTGTTGTTACAGATGGCTCAGCGGTTCTTGGCTTAGGTAACATTGGCGCGCTGGCTGCGATGCCAGTAATGGAAGGTAAGGCGGCGTTATTTAAACGTTTTGCAAATATCGATGCATGGCCGGTCTGCCTGGATACACAGGATGTTGACGAAATTGTGCGAACCGTCCAGATTCTCGCACCGGTTTATGGCGGAATTAATCTTGAGGACATCTCAGCACCTCGATGTTTTGAAGTTGAACGTCGTCTGCGCGAACTTTTAGACATACCGGTATTTCACGATGACCAACACGGAACTGCCATTGTTGTGCTGGCTGCGTTGACTAACTCATTGAAACTGGTCAAGAAATCGATGAAAGATCTTCGCATCATCATGAGCGGAGCGGGCGCCGCTGGAACCGCTATTGCCCAACTGTTGAAGGCAAGTGGTGCTACCGACATCGTTGCGTATGACAGTAGAGGCGCGATTTATTCAGATCGTCCCGACAGTGAGCAAACCAGCCAGTGGATGTTGGAGAACACAAATCCCCGCAGAGTCACCGGAACATTAGTTGAAGGTTTTGCGCAAACAGATGTGTTCATCGGTGTTAGTGCGCCAAATTTGATTTCGGAAAACGAAGTTGCACAAATGGCACCTAACGCAATTGTCTTTGCCTTAGCGAACCCTGACCCGGAGATTGATCCTGTTTTAGCAAGTAAACATGCCGCGATTGTTGCAACTGGGCGCAGTGACTATCCAAACCAAATTAATAATGTTTTGGCATTCCCCGGAATCTTCCGTGGGTTATTGGATGCTGGCGCAAAGCAGATTACCGAAAATGTTTTAGTTGCAGCGGCTCGCGCAATTGCAGATTGCGTGTCAAGTACACAGCTGAACAGCAGTTTTATTGTGCCGAGTGTTTTTGATCCACAAGTCGCGCCGGCAGTTGCAGCGGCTGTTCAATCTGTGGCCAGTGCCCCGCACTAGGTTGTAATTTAACTAGCTGTTCTAAATCCATTGCAGTTTGGCCAGCAGTGTTGCATCTTGGCCAGTAGTAATTGACACCTTTTTAGTTGAACCCTAAACTAGGACTTAATTGAACTTTCAACTATTTAGGAGAAAAAATGACGGACTTAACCGCCTACGCCGGAACATGGGTAATTGACCCAACACATAGCCGTCTTGGCTTCGAAGCACGCCACGCGGTAATTACGAAAGTTCGTGGACATTTCGCAGATTTCACTGGAACAATCGTGGTTGACCCAACTGATGTATCTGGTTCATCGGCAACCGTGGCTGCACAGATCACATCAATCGATACGGGCAATGCCGACCGTGATGGCCATCTTCGCAGCGCTGACTTTTTTGACATTGAGAAAAACCCAGAACTAACTTTTGTTGCAACAAAGTTCAGTGGCTCTGGTGATTCCTTTGTGGTTTCTGGCGATCTATCAATCAATGGAGTTACTAAGAATATCGATCTTGCAGTTGAACTTACTGGAACTGCAACTGATCCATTCGCAAATCTGCGAGCAGGATTCGAAGGCACAGGCGAACTGAGTCGTAAAGATTTCGGACTGGTTTGGAATGTAGCTCTTGAAACTGGTGGGCTACTCGTTAGCGACAGTATCAAACTGCAACTGGATATTTCAGCAATTAAACAGGCGTAGTTAGTTAGTTTTGGTTTTTAAGTGGGTCGGTCGAGGCAGTTTGTTACTTGGCAGACCCGCTTTTAAACAATCAAAAGCGCCAGTGCCCAAGCAGTTGCCATCGCGATTCCACAAACGCATTGCACCAAACTAACAATCCCCATCGCTTTCAAACTCGTTCCAGTCGCCCGCAAGGCGCGATGAAATTCTCGACTGGAAATCAAGTGGCAAATGAAAACTCCGAAAGCGAAGCCAAGCGGTAAACCAACAATCGGGATTACGAAGAAGCCAATCAGGGCGAAAAGTGATGCCACAAGGTAAGTCCAGCGCGGCGAAGTCTCGCTCTTGGCGCTCTTGGCTGGAATATAAAACGAGAGCCCAATTCCAATAATAAAAATCACCGTCATAAGCGCAAAAATAACCCAATGAGTTGCGTCTGCTCCGTCAAGAATCGTCCACGCGAGTGCTGCTAGCCACACTAGGACTAATCCGGGCAAAACTGGAATTAGTGTGCCTACAATTCCAATTGCCATCATTAGGCCAATTAGGACTTCACCGATAGGGCTCATGGTTAAATCTCCTTATCCGGATGAGCTGCCTTATGTACTCGATCGGCAATTGCTAGTCCGATACCAGATTCAGGCGGCAGCCATATGTAAATGTTTGCGAGTTCCAACTCGTCACCTCGGCGAAATGCTTTGTACAGCTCGGTGGCAAAACCAACAGATGTTTCTGGTTGGGCTAGTCGAACTAAACCGACCGGGGTCTGCACCTCTACCAAGGCAATAAATCCAGATCCTTGCTCAAAATTTTGGTTGGCTAAATTTGAGATTACGACGACTTTGGCTCGCGGTGCGTAATGCGAAGCTAATGCGCCAGAGACTCTTGGCTCGCCATCTTGGTTCTGTTGCACCCTTCGACCAGTTATTGACTCGATTTGTTCTGCTGAGATCGCGCCGGGTCGCAAAATTACGGGGTGCTCATCAGTGGCTAAAACAATTGTTGATTCAATTCCAACTCCACACTCGCCACCATCAAGAATCAAATCACCATTTGCAAATAGATATTCACCTAAATCTGCATTCACATGTTGGGCATTTGTTGGCGAAACATGGCCGAAACGGTTTGCACTTGGCGCAACTAACCCAAGAATTCCTTGCATTTTTAGCAATTCCAACAATTTCAATGCAGTTAAGTGATTCGGTACTCGCACTGCGACAGTGTTTTGCCCACCAGTGATTTGGTCAGTTGCAAGCGATGTTCGCTTTGCCACCAAAGTTAACGGACCCGGCCAGCACGCATGAGCTAACTCCTTCGCCCACGCTGGTAAATCACTCATCCATTCAAGCGCGCACGCCATGTCGCTCACGTGAATAATTAGTGGGTGATCCTGCGGCCGATTTTTTGCTGCGAAAATTCGTGAAATCGCCTGCGGATTATGTGCATCGGCGGCAAGCCCGTAAACGGTTTCAGTTGGGATTGCGCAAAGATGTCCAGCAGAAATTGCCGTTACGGCAACATCTATGTTTTCGATGAGCACACTCACCCTTGATTAACCCCACCAGAATGCAAGTGCGATTGCTAAATACAGAGCAATAAGGGCGACGCCTTCAAACCAGGTGTAATCTCCATCAACCACGATAATTATCGTGGTTAGTGTTGCCATGAATAACACAGCGAGCAGCAGGGGACTTAGAACTAGTGTGAAAGTACCGGCTCCAACTAGTGGCGCTGCAAGTGCCACGATTGGGGCGATAGTCATTGCTACCTGAACAGGCGACTGCAAAATAATCTGCAAGGCGTAATCGGCCTGTCCACGAGCAGCTAGCTTAATTCCAACCACGTTTTCAACAGCGTTGCCGGCGATGGCGACAATAATTAAGCCAGCAAAAGCTTCACTTATGTGTAGCGCAGTTATTGCTGGGCTAAGTGCTGAGACAAACCATTCTGAGACAAATGCCGCGCCAACACCAGTAAGAGCCAACATCCCAATCGCCAAGCCAAGTGGCCAATCGCCGTGAATATGAGCATCGCTCTTGGCAGCTAAAGCCGCGTCGGAGCCAGATACCACATTGTCTGGATTATCTTTGCGCAATGTATCAGGCAAGGAGCTCGCAAACAGAAGCAGTAGAAGTATTGACACGCCAATTGTGATTCCGCGCTCATGTGTTGCGGCGGGAGTATCAAGCGCAAAAGTTAGAGTAGGAATCGCCAGCGCAAAAACACTGAGCGCAAGTAGGACAGCTAACTGGCGACTTGCAACTTGGTTAAAGTACTGACGTCCATTTTTTAGGCCGCCGACAATAAATGCTGCGCCGAGAATAAGCAACACATTTGCCAGTATTGATCCAACAATGGTTGCTTTTGCAACTGTGTAAAGGCCTGCTTTCAAACTAAATAACACAACGAAAAGTTCTGGGACATTTCCCAAAAATGATTGCAAGAGGCCAGTTGGCCCGGGTCCGAGTCGATCTCCAAGCGCTTCCACGCTGCGACCAACAAGGCTAGCCATTACGGCTAGCGCGAAAGCAGTAACAACAAATGAAATGATCTGATTGCCGCCCGAGCTATGAAAAATGCCGGCTGCAATCGTTGAACCTACTGTGATAACGATTAATCGACGATCTCGACGGGAAAGTACGTTTCCAGCTTTCTGGGTTAGCGGAGCAGTTGGAGTTATTACTGGGCTGGACGAACGGCGACCGCGCCGATTCTCTGGCAGATTTGTTGGTTCACTCATGTTTTGAAGTCTACCGAATTAGCCGAAAACAGCGCTTCTAGGACTCATCTGGTAACTGAAATCGCACTCTCTAAATGTTGAATCATTTTCCCTCGCAACTTTTGCGCTCGCTCACTAAACATTTTTTGCCTCTGCGTAAATTCCGCACGTCCTTGTGCAGTTTCAATCTTGATAGGTTGCACGCCAAGTTCGATCAAATCGTATGGAGCACTTTGCATGTCAACTGTGCGGATATCGCGAGCGAGGCGAAAACATTTCCTAGCAAAAAGGGAACCAAATATAGGTACCCAACGCATTGCAATTTTGTACAAGTCCATGTTTGCGTGCAAACAGCCAGGTTGTTCAACATTAGATTGGTCGCTGCGCGTCAATTGCAACGGGTTGAGTGGTTTTGCCTCGTCGGTAAAAAACCTAAATGCATCAAAATGTGTGCACCGCAAACCAACCTCATCGATTGTTTCTGCAATTTGCTGTTGTTCAATTCGCAGCGCCCAGTCGTTATGCCTAAGTTCGTTTTGACCCAAAACCATTGCCCATTCGTGCAATCCAAAGCAACCAGTGCGAGCTGGTCGATTACTGGTGGCAACTAGAAAGTCCAGTTGAGCAATTACGGCATCTTGTTGGCTGGACAACCACTCGTGGCTCACTGAGATTTCAGCAGCAACTGAGTAAATGTTCTCAGCAAAATCATCATCAGAAACTCCAAACGCGTCAAGGCGATATTGAAATCCAGGATGCCAAGTTCTAAGTTTTTTAGCACTAATTGGGTAGTACTCAAACATAAAGTCATCAACTGGATGCTTTTGGCCCAGCGCCCTGCGATTCAAGCGTGGATTAACCCAATCAGTAACGACTAGGTGGTGTTGGGCCTGTGCTAGTTGCCATTTGTCCTGCGGTAGGTAATGCACAGTGACTCCCGGTTGGATTATTTAGATTAAGTGTTACACCATATGAAGGTGAGTGACAACAGTGAAATGCCCGAGCAGAAACCTACGGCTACCTCGAATACTGAAACAGAAACTGATTTGGGCCCAGATCCGCAGGAACGCTTGCGTAAGCTCTTGACCGACTTGGAGCTAACCCCAGAACAAACTCGCGACGATGTAGTTGTGCATAGTTCGCGTGATCAAGAATTTTTAGACGATGTTCCGCCCCACCATGGTTAATCTGCGCAACTAATTACCTGCCAGACAATGTGACAAATGTGAACTGGACCGTATCGGTATAAGAGGCAATTTTTTCTACCTGGTCTGAGCCAACTGCTAGTGACACAGTTGCACCCCCATCCATTAAGTTACTGTGATTGTTCTGACTCAACACCAGTGCATTTCTGGCCACTCGCTTGACTGTGCCAGTTTGCGCACATGCGTACACGTCGACTCGGTCGCCCGCCTGTAAATCTGAGGCGCTGAAATTTTTTGGAAGTGTAATTGCTAAGGCATGTGGATTCAATGGATCAAAAATTTTCTTAGTCGCGACATCCGATTGGCTAATTGGCTCATTCTTTTCCAGACTGCGAGATGCTCGGGTGCCAATTATTGATTTTGTTTCAAGGATCGCACCTTTCCAGATGAGATTTATCGAGATTAGTTGAATATCGTTGGCTCTAAAGATTGCACCAGCTTTGATGGGGTGCGTTGTGCTTACAACACGAAAGGATTGGGAAGACTGCCCAACACTTATTAGTAGTGAAACCGAGAATGCAACCAAACCAGCAGCAATCCACCGTCGGTAAGCGATCAAAAATGGGCGGACCTGATTGAGATTCATCACTTTAAGATAAGGAAAATTCCATTTGACGGCGTTTCGCTATCCACAGGTAACATATGAATAGTTGAAAGGAAGTTATGCCGACTTATCAGTACGTTTGTGGGGCCTGTGAGGCGCCACTTGAAATCGTGCAGTCATTTTCTGATGACGCGCTTGTTGAGTGTCCAGCATGCGCAGCGCACGAATTGCGAAAAGTTTATGGTTCAGTCGGGGTGGTTTTTAAAGGATCGGGCTTCTATCGCACTGACTCGCGTAGTGCATCGACTTCTGCAACTCCAGTTGCAAGCTCTCCTGCGACCGTTGCTCCTAGTGCAGATAAGTCCACGCCTTCAAGTTCGCCCAGTTCACCTTCTGCTAGTCCAAGCACACCTACTGCAAGTAATTAACCCTCGCTATTTTTTGCACCAGATCGTTTGTGTTGGGGTAACGATTAAATTAATTGGCTCATCATGTTCATCGCTTGGGACAGACTCCACAACCTCGTCGTCAAAAAGTAGCGCAATTCTGATCGGGCCACCATTTTGAAGTGGCACAATGCCCGCTAATGCGCGATCAAAATATCCAGCACCTCGACCGAGCCTGGTGCCGGATTCATCAGCGCAAAGTGCTGGAAGAATAATCGCATCAGCTGAACTTAACTCAAAGTTTGAAACTTCTGGCTCGCTGATACCAAATCTATTCTCTGTAAATGGCGGCTGGTCAATTCCCCAACGCATCTGATTACCTGGAGTGATTATGGGTAGAAAAACTTGTTTGCCAATTTCAAGTAGTTTTTTACGCAATTCAACGGTGCCGGGTTCAGCACCCCACGACGAGTAGCAGGCCACTGTTTTGCCAATGATTAGGTTGGCCCAGTCTTGAGTCGCAATGCCTAGTCCAGCACTTAAGCGTTCTGGTTCAGAGATTTTCGCGCGCTGTCCTTGAATTTGAACTCGTAAATTTTGTTTAGCCTGTGCGCTCACTCTTCCACTCTAGATTCTGCGGGCCAAAAAGGGTACGTGGCTAGGTATTTGCACCCAATGGAATAAAGTCAAGGTATGGAAAAACGTGCTTCGGTTACAAAAGTAGTAATGCCAGTTGCGGGCTTGGGAACTCGATTCCTGCCAGCTACTAAAGCCACCCCAAAAGAAATGCTTCCTGTTGTTGATAAGCCAGCAATTCAGTATGTGGTTGAAGAAGCAGTAGCAGCTGGGCTAGCGGATGTACTTTTTATCACTGGGCGCAACAAGACTTCGTTGGAAGACCATTTTGATCGTGCGCCTCATCTGGAACAGAAACTTGCAGAACGCGGAACTAACGAATTAAGTCGGGCACTTACGGATTTGGCCGACCTCGCCTCAATTCACTACGTAAGACAGGGCGAACCATTAGGCCTAGGGCACGCGGTCCATGTCGCCAAAGGGCATGTGGGTAACGAACCATTCGCGGTAATGCTTGGCGACGATTTGATAGATGCCAGCAATCCAATTTTGCCGAAAATGCTCGAAGTTTTAGCACAATTTGGCGGCAGCGTTCTATGTCTGATGGAAGTAGCGCCAGAAGAAATCCACCTTTATGGATGTGCAGAGATCGTTGAAACAAATATCGACGATGTCGTGCGGGTAACTGGCCTTGTTGAGAAGCCACAAAGCGGTCACGCTCCTAGTAACTATGCAGTAATCGGTCGTTACATTTTGCAGCCACAGGTTTTTCCAATTTTGGCTAACTTAGGCAAAGGCGCCGGTGGCGAAATTCAATTAACTGATGCGCTTGCGCAGTTAATTAATCATCCCGTCGAAGACGGCGGAGGCATTCACGCAGTCATTTTCCGTGGTAAGCGATATGACACTGGCGACAAACTTTCTTACTTAAAGAGTGTTATCTCACTTGCACTGGGCAGAGAAGAATTCGGTCCACAATTACGCACTTGGATTGAACAGCACTTGGCTGGCGATAAGTAATGCGATCAGCGCCTGAGCATTTAGATATTGTCTTGTCCAATGTTCGCGCGATTGAACCACTTGAAGTCGGACTGTTAGGCAGTGTTGGCCTGGTTCTTGCCCAAGATGTGACTGTTACAGACGAAGATTCGCAATACACACTATTAAGTAGCGGTACCCAAATCGCAGCGCGACATGTTGCCCTGCTCGCTGCTGCTGGACTTGGCCGAGTACTCGTGCATCCGATGCCCCGCGTTGTTGTACTAACTGTTGGCAACGATCTAAGCGATCCAGGTTCGGATGATGAGCTCATCCCAGACATTAATGGAGTTGCGCTAACCAGCGCTGCAACTGCTGCAGGCGCGATGGCTTTTCGGGTAGGCCCGTTACGCAGTGACGAAGAGACACTGCGCAGCGCACTTGAAGATCAGTTAGTTCGAGCAGATGTTATTTTGACTGCCTGTGGGATGTCTAGTGATGATTATGAACTTTTAACTACCGTGTTGCAAAGTATCGGACGAATGGAGTTTGTCCGAGTTTCTATGCAGCCGGGCGGTGCTCAGGGGTTTGGCACTATTGGGCCAGACGAAACACCTGTTTTTGTTTTGCCGGGCAACCCTGTTGGAGCGCTACTTTCATTTGATGTTTTTGTCCGCCCGCTAATCCGAAGGATGATGGGGCAGACCTCGCTACACCACCGGGTCGTCGAAGCAATTTTGGATGAAACCATTGATAGTAGTACCGACGATACGCATTACATCCGTGCACAAATTACTTCTAATGTTGGAACGACACGTGTTCGCACTTTAGAAAACAGTGAGACACATCCGCTAGCGGGGCTCGGCACTGCAGATGCTTTGATCATTGTTCCGAGTGGAATCCAAAAAGTTGAAGCCGGCCAAACAGTGGCAGTGATGCTTCTTGATCCGCAGGCAAATCAATGACAAGCGGCTGGCCAGTTCGGCTAGCACATGGAGATTTAGTACTTCGGCCCTTGAAGGTGCGCGACTACGCATCTTGGCGAGAAGTTCGCAGGCGAAATCAAGATTGGTTACGCAAATGGGACGCCACTTCACCTGCGCCAAATTTGGAACCGGCTCCCACATTTCGCCAGAGCACTCGCAAGATTTTGCAGGCTGCTAAAACTGGTCATGCCATGCCTTTTGTTCTTGAATATCAAGGGAATTTCGTCGGTCAGATAAATGTTTCAGACATTGTGACCGGGTCGCTGTGGTCTTGCCATATCGGTTATTGGATTGATGAAAAAGTAGCCAATCGTGGTCTGATGACCACAGCTCTAGCTTTAGTTTGTGACCACCTATTTTTCACTAAGCAACTCCATCGTATTGAGATTGCGATCCGCCCAGAAAACGAGCCGAGCAATCGTCTCGTTCAGCGATTGGGTTTCAGATATGAAGGACTTCGAAAGTCATTTTTACATATCGATGGCAATTGGTGCGATCACAATATCTATGTGCTGATGCAAGATGAAGTTTCGCAAAGCATGATCACCCGAATTAAGCGACACTAATTTTGCGCGACACGAACCTATGTGCCAAGGTTTTTAAGTTTTTCGGCGTACCGTATTGAGTCATGACCGGGTTGCTCTACTTAATCGTTATCGTGATGTGGGCAGCCGTACTCTTTCCAATTTTTCTCAAGAAGCACGATCAAGCGCAACTACATAAATCAGTGGGCATAAAACGTCAGCTAACCGCATTGCATTGGCAAAAGCGGGTTACCCCGACGCCTCGCCAACAGGCATTTATTCGCCGGCGCCGGACATTGATGACTCTGCTAACTGCCACTGTTGCCCTTGTTTTGGCCGGATTATCCGGGATTATTTCTCTGGTCTGGATGTTTGTCCCATTAATTCTTTTGGTCACGTTCGTTGGCGCAGCCGTTAAAAATGGCAACAAAATCATTGCCATCCCTGACACACCCGTTCGTACCTCAATAGCCGCGGTTCCAGCTAAATTGGCGAATCAGGCAACTGTGGCAATTGAGTTAGCGGCTCCAGTTGTGCAAGCTGAGTCTGCTGTCCAAACAAAAACATGGCAACCGGTCGAACCGCCAATGCCAGCTTATGTTCGAGCTGGGCGCGCAACTGCGGTACCTCGGGCCATTGATGCCGAAAAGCCATGGACTGGTCAAGACATGGTTGAACATGCAGCTCGCCTAAGGCAGCAACATGCCGAGCGCATCAAAGAAGCCCATAAGCGTCTAGAAGAGGCACGTGCGCTTTCTATGGAAAAGGCTCGCCGCGCTGCTCTATCTGTGCGCCCGGTTGAAGTAGTAGCCCAACAAGATCGGGCAGCAAACCAGTAAGTCGTTGATTAGATCAGTCACAAGTTCACCTTCCTTGGAAAGCTAGTGCCTCGAACTTCAAGTCAGGCGAGAAGAGACCAGTTTTCCGCCATTTCTAGCCTTTAACTCAGTAATTTCAATTGACCTATAATTTTGCGAGATGATTGAACTATGAGTACGCGCATTGTTGAACTCGGTGTTGGCGGAATGACCTGCACCTCATGTTCTAATCGTGTTGAAAAAGCACTTTCCGAAATTCCAGGTGTCAGTGCAACTGTTAATTATGCAACGGGCGAAGCGACTGCAACAGTGCCGGCACAAATTAGCGATGCACGGTTAGTTCAGGCAATTGAAAAAACCGGATACTCCGCCGTTGTAAGTGGCCAAGCGCTCGAGTTGTTTGGTTTGGCTGAGTACAAAATTAGATTCTGGGTTGCTTTGGCCTTAACAATTCCAATTATGGCCATCTCGATGTTCAGCACAGTGCAATTCTTTGGTTGGCACTTTTTTGTCGGATTCTTGGCACTACCAGTTGTTAGTTGGGCCGCATTCCCACTTCACCGGGCTGCGCTGATAAATGCCCGACATCGCGCAGTGACAATGGATTCATTAGTGAGTATCGGAATTCTAATTTCATACTCTTGGTCAATTTATTTAGCCGCTACAAGCGATAGTTCAATGAAAATGGCGAGTACCGGTTGGAACCTTTTGTTGGCAGGCGACCCACATGGCACATATTTTGAAGTGGCGGCATCGGTAACAACTTTGGTTTTACTGGGTAAAACATTGGAGTTACGAGCCCGCGAAAAATCTACTAGTGCATTAACGCAGTTGGCATCGCTGAATCCAACATCAGCAACAGTAGTTAATGGTGTTTTTCATGTTGTTAAGCCTGTCGCAGAGATACTTGTTGGCGAAACTATTTTTATTCCCACTGGCGCTCAAGTGCCGTTGGATTCAGTGATTATTTCTGGTCAGGGACTTATTGATTCCGCACTGATCACCGGCGAATCAGGGCCAATCGCGGTTGGCGCAGGTGACAAGATTATTGGTGGCACAGTTTTAGTTGATGGGTCGTTATTTGCCGAAGTATTAGCTACTGGACAAGATACTGTTTTGGCAGCCATCTCGAGGTTGGTGCATCAGGCACAAACTGGCAAGGCCAAAGTAACGAAACTTGTTGATCGAGTTTCAGCGATTTTTGTCCCAACAATTTTTGCGCTGGCTGGACTAACTTTTATCGGTTGGCTGTTATCGAGTCATACTTTCGCACAATCAATTGCGGCTGGCATTAGTGTTTTGGTAATTGCTTGCCCATGCGCACTGGGGCTGGCTACGCCCACTGCGATACTGGTTGGCACAGGCAGAGGTGCGCAATTGGGCATCTTGTTCCGGGGTCCGGCCGCTCTTGAGGCAAGCGAAAAACTTGAGACCATCTTTTTAGATAAGACCGGAACCCTGACTTCAGGGAACATGCTTGTTGTTAAGTGGTCAGCACAAATTCCTGAATCCAAATTTTGGTCGATAATTGGCGCGCTTGAAATCAACACGGTGCACCCAGTGGCGCAGGGGTTAGTTCGAAAAGTTGAAGAACTTGGGATTTTAATTACTCCAGCTACTAACGTTCATACAGTTACGGGACGCGGAGTTCAGGGCGAAGTACTAGCCGAGTCTTGCGCTATCGGTTCGCTGCAATGGCTTGGCCTTCCTGCTGGTGATCTCCTGGTTGCAGCGCAAGATTTTGTCACAGAGCAACTTAGCGTTGTTGTCGTTTATCAAGATGCGATTGCCGTTGGTGTCGTTGGACTCAGTGATCAAGTGAATACCGATGTTGTGTCATCGGTGGCTCAATTAAAGCAAATGCAGATAAACCCAATTATTATTTCTGGAGACTCTCTGCCCAATGTTGAGCGAGTTGCGCATTCACTCGGTATCGAAAAGTTCTTTGCAGAGGTAACGCCCGAACAAAAACTTCAATTAGTTAGCGCTGCAATTGAGGCAAAAGAATGTGTTGCGATGGTCGGTGATGGGGTAAATGATGCCGCTGCGTTAGCTGCCGCTCATCTGAGCATTGCGATGGGTGATGGAACTGATGTGGCTGCTAGTGCTGCTGATGTAGTTTTACTTCGCTCAAACATGCAAGCGGCGGTAGATGCAATCCGGCTCTCCCGCGCAACTATGCGCACCATCAAAGTAAATCTCGTTTGGGCTTTTGGTTACAACGTTGCTGCAATCCCATTGGCGATGTTTGGGTTTTTAAACCCAATGCTTGCAGCCGGCGCGATGGCTTTTTCTAGTGTGTTTGTTGTGACAAATAGTCTTCGATTGCGCCGCTTTTCAGCCTCGCCTTAAATCCAACTCTTAAGCCACATATGGTTGATCCAGTCCTGATAAGTAATAGAGACATCTACTAATAGCGGCCAGAAGTAATACGTTAAAAGACCAACAATTACTAACGAACCGAGTGAGAAAAATCCCCAGCCATCCTGGGTTTCATCGTGGAAAGTTAAAAATTTGCGGTCCTTGGTGATTCTGACAAATCCATATTTGCGATCAAGGATTTGAATGCATAACACCAGCGCCATAATTGTGAACGGAAGATACACAACTGAGTAGAACTGAAAAGTAGTTCGGTAGGCGAAAGGAAGCCAAGTAACCCAGCCTGCGGCAAACCCAACAATAATTGGAAGTGCTGCGCGGTGTTTACGCAGAATTATGAATACAACCAGTGCGATTAGCGCGATTGCGCCTCCCCACCAAATGAGCGGATTGCCCAGTGGAATTACTTCCTGTGAACATGGTGGCGTCCCACAAGTTGGTTGGCCTTCGTAGAAGAAACTTGTTGGGCGAATCATGAGCGGCCAACCCCAAGGGTTAGCTCGGTAATTGTGCGCATCTCGCAAGTTAGTGTGGAAGTTCAACATTTCAGCGTGGTAGTGCCACAAGCTGCGCAATGGCGCTGGAATGAAATTGAACGAACTCTCTGAGGTTGCCCAGTTGCGATCCCAAGCATTGGTTGACTTAAACCAGCCGATCCAACTAGTGAGGTAAATCGCGACAACGCCGATTGGAATTAGAGTAATCCGTAGCAAGTCATCTTTGAGCCAGCCCATGACTCTTGCTTGCAAACCGTACTCGGTTCGACGAGCAATGTCCCAGCCGATCATGAGTAACAAGAATGCAACGGTGAAGTAGATACCGCTCCATTTCGTTGCACAGGCAAGTCCTGAGGCGAAAGTGAAGCCGACTCTGGTCCATAAAGCCTTACGTTTATCAAAATTTTCGCTAGCGCGTAAATCACGATCGATGAGCAGGAATCCGAAAGCACCAACCACAAAGAAAGTCAGAACCGTATCGAGCAGTGCGGTTCTACTCATTGCAATGTGCAGGCCATCAAGCGCTAAGAACAGTCCAGCAAGAGTGCCAGCAACATTTGAGTTGAGCAATCGTCGGGTAACTCGAGCGGTTACCAGCACCGTCAAAATGGCGACTAGGGTCACCATGATTCGCCAACCGAATGGGGTCATGCCAAAGATGTTTTCACCAAAGGCGATTAGCCACTTTCCAACTGGTGGGTGAACCACGAATGCTGGGTCTGCAGTGAAAATATCTAAATGTCCCCGACCGGTATTAGCCAAAATTGATGGTTCTGGTGTGGGGATAGTTGCCCGCTCGTAGCCGTAGTAGAGAAGTGAGAGTGAATCCTTGGCGTAATAAGTTTCGTCAAATACAAGTGCGTGTGGAGTACCAAGCCGTGGCAGTCGAAGTATCGCCGCGATAAGTGTGGCAAGTAAAGGTCCGAGCCAGCCCAGCCACCCACCAACGAGTTCGCCAGTACGCTCGAAAACAACAGGCTGCTTAGATTTAATATTTTGCAGATTCCCGGCACCATTTTTTGTAACTGGTTTAGATTTAATGGGAGCTTGTACTGGTCGACGTTTTGTAGCCATAGCAACAAAGTTACAGGGTAGAGCCCTAATAGGGAATGATGGTCTCGTGTCTGGAACTCTTTTTCTCGCTGCCACACCTATTGGCAATCCTGCTGATGCTTCCGCTCGGTTGGTGGAAATCTTGCAATCAGCAGATATTGTTGCGGCTGAAGATTCTCGTCGGGCTGTGCGGCTACTGCGTGATTTAAACATAACTGCGCCAGGGAAAATTGTTTCGTTTTACGACGCTGTTGAAGAGGCGAAGTCTGTCGATTTAGTTGCTGCTGTTCAAGCGGGCCAAACCGTGGTAGTCATTTCAGACGCAGGGATGCCAACAGTAAGCGATCCTGGATACCGCATAGTGCAGCATGCAATCAAAGCCGGAGTAACCGTTCGGGTATTGCCTGGCCCATCTGCGGTCTTGGCCGCACTGGCGATTAGTGGCCTTGCAACAGACCGATTCACATTCGAAGGGTTTTTGAACCGAAAATCTGGTGCGCGCATACGTCAACTGACTGAATTGCAATTTGAACCCCGCACAATGGTTTTCTTCGAAGCGCCGCATCGGTTAGCTGAAACCGTAAGTGAAATGGCCGCGGTTCTTGGCGTAGACCGTCAGGCAGTTATTTGCCGAGAATTAACAAAGACCCACGAGGAAATTATTCGAGGTTCATTAAGCGAGCTTGAGTCTTGGTGTGCGGGTGAAATTCTTGGCGAGATCACATTGGTCGTTGCAGGGGCAAGTCCTATCGACAACAGCGATCCAGAACAGTGGATAACCATGACTCAGATGCGCATTGACTTAGGGATTTCAGTTCGTGACGCAGTCGCAGATGTTGCTACTGAACTAAATGTGCCAAAGCGCGAGGTCTATGACGCTGTTATTAGTCACCGAAAAAAGGCTGATTAATTAACTAAAGCTATTCGCTCTAGAATTAGTGCCATGACAGTTTCAGCAAATAAAGCGTTTTATTTAACAACGCCTATTTATTACGTGAATGATGCCCCACACATCGGGCACGCGTACACCACAGTCGCTGCTGATTTTATAACTCGCTGGCACCGGTTGGCCCAGGAAGATGTTTGGTTTTTAACTGGAACTGATGAGCATGGGCAAAAAGTTCTTCGCACTGCGCAGGCAAACGACGTTGCCCCACAGGAGTGGGCCGATCGGCTTGTTGAGTCATCTTGGCTTCCGGTACTTGATGTAATCGATGTAAAGAACGACGATTTCATTCGCACAACACAAGAGCGTCACATTATTCGGGTGCAAAAATTTCTGACTCAGCTAAAAGATGCCGGCCACATAGTTGAAGGAAATTACGAAGGTCCATACTGTGTGGGCTGTGAAGAATTTAAACTCCCAGCTGATCTTGCAGAAAACGAATCTGGCGAATTGATTTGCCCAATCCATAGCAAACCAGTCGAACAAGTAAGTGAAACCAACTGGTTCTTTTCCTTATCTAAATTCACTGATCAGTTAATTGCACACTACGAGGCAAATCCACAAGCTATCCGACCAACTTCGGCGTACAACGAAGTAATGTCATTTTTACGATCTGGTTTACAGGATCTCTCAATCTCTAGATCCACCTTTGACTGGGGAATTCCGGTTCCTTGGGATACAAGTCAAGTTGTTTATGTTTGGTTTGATGCATTGCTTAACTACGCGACTGCGGTTGGGCTTGGCGATGAAGCTGGAACTGAGGGTGCAACCAAGTTTGCGAACACTTGGCCAGCTGATGTTCATTTGGTTGGCAAGGATATTCTGCGCTTCCACGCCGTTATTTGGCCAGCAATGCTGCTCGCTGCTGGACTTGAATTACCAAAGTGTGTTTACGCCCATGGCTGGCTATTAGTCGGTGGCGAAAAAATGAGTAAGAGCAAATTAACGGGTATTTCAGCAGAAAGTATTGTTGACCTAGTCGGTTCAGACGCCTTCCGCTACTACTTTATGCGGGCAATTATCTTTGGCCAAGATGGTTCATTTTCTTGGGAAGATTTGGTGGCACGGTACACATCGGAATTGGCGAATGGGCTTGGAAACTTGGCAAGTCGCGTACAAGCAATGGTGGGTAAATACTGTGAAGGCAAATTGCCAGCGCCTGGTGAACTAACTGCCGCCGACACCCTAGTAGTCGAACTGCTCACTAAAACAGTGGCTAAAGCGGATAAAGACATTAGAGATTTTGATTTTCAGAGTGGAATCATCGCGGTCAAAGAATTTGTTGACGCAGTTAACTTGTACGTGACAGAGCAACAGCCGTGGGTAGTTGCCAAGGATGATTCACAAACTGAACGCTTGCACACAATTCTTTATGTTATTTGTGATGCGCTTCGGGCAATTTCAACTCTATATTCTTCACTTATGCCAAAAGCAATGGATGCGCTTTGGCGTGATATTGGCGCTGTTGAATCCGGATTAACGCAATCGTTAACTACTGCAGGAATCTGGGGTCAACTAGAGCCAGGCGTTGTTATTACTAAGAGCGAATCGTTGTTCCCGCGCATTGAAGAGCCCGAAAGTATTTAAGGTGCCCGCAGCGCATCTTGAATTATCTTCGCAAAAACTTTTGCGCCAGCATATGTCAGGTGTACTCCGTCAGGGGTGAAGTAGCCGCTATGCCCATGTGATGCCACCCGCCAACTAGCTAAGCGAACATTCTTATATTTCGGCACGAGCGCATAAATCATTTCGTTTGTTTGGTGCATCCAGACTCGCGGCACTTGAACATCGACTACAACCACACGTTTACGGTCTTTTAGTTGGTTCAATATTGGTTCTAGATTTTCTCGGGTGACCAGACCGTTAGTCCCCATATGGATCACAACGTAATCTGAGAGTCGACCTTCAGAGCGTCGAATCTTAATACGCTGAGCAATTTCCCAAGGTTGTCGACTAACAGCTGCATCAATAGACAAACTTTTTAGTGTGGCTTGTAAGGCAAACCTTCCGCTAAGAACTACAGAGTCGCCAAACACACCGACTTTGCCGTGGTTAACTGGCATCGCAGTGCTCGGTTTTGCGCTCTTATTTGGCTTTGGGTGACCGGATGGCTTTGGGCGGTGGGGCGGTGTCGGCGGTATCGATGGATCAGTATCAACTGTCGTGATTCCACCGAAAGCGGAGGCATTTGCTGCAGTTGGCATGGGCTGTTGGTAGACATTGGCTAGGCAAAAAATAAAACTGCTTGTAACGCCCAAGATGACAAGAAGTCGCCACGAGCTTGGCCGAGGCACCCCGAGTGCGCGCCAGCGAATCCAAGTTTTCTTTAGCACGCCATTACGAATTGGAATTTCTAAATACCTATAGGAAATCGCGCTGATTAAAACCACTAGCGCGATGCGGGTGCCGAGAACCACAGGTTCTGGCCAGTTAACATCAACCCCTGGGCGCAACAGCATGAATATTGGCCAGTGCCACAAATAAATTCCATATGAGCGTCGGCCAAACCAGCGCAGTACAGAAATATCGAGCAGTCGACCCCAAATCAGCCCGGGATGGATGCTAGCCAGAATGAGTCCAGCTGTGAGCAAAGAGACAATGAGAAATCCACTACGGAACAGTGACTCGTCTAATTCACCGATTTGCGTTATGTAATAGGCAAGGCCCGAAATGCTAAAAAGGGCGAGGGCATTGAGCGCAGTTTTTTTATCTGGCGTGATTTTCACGGTGAACTTATCGGGGCGGACAGCGGCAGCTAGTGCGCTACCAACTAGCAGACCCATCGCATGGGTGTCAGTGCCGAAATAGACCCGACTTGGATCGTGCGGAACAGGGAAGCCGTGCTTTATCGAAAGCCAGCGCATCCACAATGTACTTGCCAAGGCGCCAAGCCCAGCAAGTACAAAAATTGCACTTCGGAAGTGCCCGCGCAACCACTTAGCTTTAACACATGCCAGTACTACGAGTGGCCAAACTGCGTAGTACTGCTCCTCAATTGATAGCGACCATAAATGTTGCATCAGTGGGGGCCGGGAAATATTTACAAAGTAGGACTGATGAAAAAATAGGTACGACCAGTTCAGCACCGAAGTCAGAGCCCAAGGAAGATCTCGACGTACCCCATATGATGCATCGGGAGCCCATGTTGCTGCAGCGATTACTACAAAAACCAAAATACTGATGAGCGCAGGCATGATTCGTCGTAACCGGCGTAAGTAGAAATTTGCCCGATCTAACGTTTTGGTGCGAGTAACTTCATCCAATAAAAGTGAAGTGATCAAAAATCCAGATAAGACAAAGAAAATATCTACACCAAGAAATCCGCCAGGTATCTGCCAAATTCCGCCGTGGTAGAGCACAACGACTATGACTGCAATGCCACGGAGCCCGTCGAGTCCGCTAAATCGCATGCGCACTGGAGCTCCTACAAAATCTGTTCTCGGCTAGAGAGTTTCATTAAGGCTAACTTAAACGCCCGCTAGCCTTAGAGTGTGGATGCGCTTATGTCAGTCGAACCTCTTATGTCACCAGTGGTAGATACCCACTGCCACATGGATGTGCAGTATGACAACGAACACTCGCTGCCTAGTGTTACCGAGGCGATGGCCAATGCCCTAAGGGTGGGGGTAGCCAAAGTAATCCAAGTGGGTTGTGATGTGGCTAGTTCACAGTGGGCAAGTGAAATTGCCATGACTCATCCTGATGTTTGGGCTGCAGTCGCGCTACATCCAAATGCGGCCGCGCATGATCCGGACCTGGAAAAATCCCTGGAAGTTATTGCCGAATTAGCGAAATTGCCCCAAGTTCGGGCCGTTGGCGAGACGGGCTTGGATTATTTCCGTACTGGCCCCGACGGCATTGCCGCTCAGCACCTATCTTTTAAACGACACATCGAGATCGCTAAAGAGACGGGCAAGGCCCTAGTGATTCATGATCGAGATGCCCACGATGATGTAGTTCGGATCTTGCTCGAGAACGAGGCTCCGCAAACGGTTGTGTTCCATTGCTTCTCTGGCGGGGTCGAGTTGGCAAATATCTGCGCTGAGCATGGTTGGTACACCTCATTTAGTGGAACTGTCACCTTTAAAAATGCGCCAGAGTTGCGTGAGGCAGCCAAGGTGATGCCACTTGAACTGTTGCTTGTCGAGACCGATTCACCGTTCTTAACCCCCGTTCCTTTGCGTGGCCGGCCTAATTCCTCGAGCTTGTTACCGCTTACGGTTAGGGCTATTTCGCAGGCTCGGGGCGCGTCGGAACAAGAAATTTGTGAGGCTCTTTTTTCAAATGCTGCAAGGGTTTTTGGTCCTTTTTAGGGTTTTCCGACTTGCTATTGCCCCCCTAGTTCGCGTTACGGTAGAGGGGTACCTCCCCAAAAGAATGTTTTGCCGCCTATTGTCCTGGAGACCTGTATGAGTTCACGCGGACGTCGCCGCGCCCCAGCTCGTCATGCCAGCCCCAAGTCGCTATCTAGATTCCTGGGGCCAATTGCTGTTGGCGCAGTTCTGGTACTAGGCGGATCAGCAGCAACAGGCACCCCAGCGTCAGTTACCTCATTGGTTGCATCAGGCTCGCAAACTAAGGCGCCTGTGACTAAGTCAACCAATTTGAAAGTTGTAACGGGAGTTCGTTCTATCCGGACCGTCTCGAGCGTTAAGCATTTCAAAGTTTCTAGCACGATTATTCACTCGGCCAACATTGAACGCGGCACTAAAATTTTACGCAGCAAGGGTGTTCAAGGAACAGTCCGTTATGTTTACCAATTAAAAGTTCTAAAGGGCAAGACAATTGCTCGGACTTTAGTTGCAAAGAAAATCGTCAATAAGGCCAAGCCAGCGGTTTACATAATTGGTACGGGCGAGCCGGTGAAGTTAAATATTGATACCACTGATGCCGCTGGGCAGACCGGAACCCCTAAGGGCAATATGCAGTTTGCCCAGGTTTATATCGCGCAAAAGTACGACTGGAATCAAACTCAGTTCGGTTGCTTAGTTTCACTTTGGAATCGCGAAAGTCATTGGAATCACGCAGCGCGTAATCGCGGTAGTGGTGCTTACGGAATCCCACAAGCAATGCCGGGCAGCAAGATGTCACAGTTTGGCGCCGACTGGCAAACCAACCCAGTTACCCAAATTAAGTGGGGAGCCCATTACATCTCTAGTCGCTACAGCACGCCTTGTGGCGCATTAGATCACTCAAATTCAACTGGTTGGTATTAATCCACTGGTATGTCGGAAAAATTTCTTGGCGCTAGTCAGATCCGCCAACTTGCAAGTGCGTTAGAGCTATCTCCCACTAAAAAGTGGGGCCAGAACTTCGTCATTGATCCAAATACTGTCCGGCGCATCATCGAAATTAGCGGAGTAACTGCCCAAGATGATGTAGCTGAGATTGGTCCAGGCCTGGGTTCGCTCACCATCGGTTTATTAGCTGCAGCAAATTCGGTAGTCGCGGTAGAAATTGATGAAAGGTTAGCCACTCAGTTACCGAAAACCATTTCCAAAATTGATGAGCAATTGGCACAAAAGTTGGTGGTGCTAAATGTTGATGCATTAAAGCTCGCTGAACTTCCCACTAAAGCAACTAAGTTGGTCGCTAACCTGCCGTACAACATTTCAGTACCAGTGATCCTGCACTTCCTAGAAAAGTTCCAAAGCATTCGCGAAGTGCTCGTTATGGTTCAAGCAGAAGTTGGCGAGCGGTTGGCAGCCGGCCCAGGGTCCAAAATTTATGGAATACCGAGCGTTAAAGCTCGCTTCTACGGCGAGGTAACGCAGGTTGCTACTATCAGTCGACAAATTTTCTGGCCGGTTCCAAATGTTGACTCGGTGCTTGTGCGTATTGTTCGCCATCAAGAATCGCCAGACTTAGCCATCAAGCAGCAACTTTTTTCAGTAGTCGATGCAGCGTTTAGTCAGCGTCGCAAAACACTTCGTTCAGCTCTTAGTTCGTTTCTAGGGGGAGCAGCGCAAGTAGATGCAGTGTTGGCGCGCGCTGGTATTGATTCAGGTTTACGCGGCGAACAGTTAGATATCGATGCTTTTTTAGCGATATCGAAGGCATCCCAGCAAGTAAAATGAGTTTGTGAACCATTCAGTTACCGTTCGCGTTCCGGGCAAAGTCAATGTTTATCTTGGTGTTGGCGCGCGCGAATTTAGCGGCTTTCACAACTTAGCCACCGTCTTTCAATCGGTAAACATTTACGACGAAATAACCGTAGAAGATTCAGATGATTTCGAAATAGTTGCGCAAGGAAGTTTTGCCAAGCGAATACCAACCGATCAATCCAACTTAGTTTGGGCTGCGACAAAATTAGTAGCTGCGGCCTGTGGCCGCGACCCTAAAGTGAAAATAACAATTAACAAATCAATACCAATCGCTGCAGGTATGGCAGGTGGCAGTGCAGATGCTGCGGCAACTTTGTTGGCTTGTGATGCCTTGTGGCGGGCGCAGATTCCACGAGCTCAATTAGATGCGATGGCTAGCGAGCTTGGTTCAGATGTGCCATTTATGTTGCATGGCGGCTGCGCAATCGGGACCAGTCGTGGCGATGTTCTAGCTCCAGTAATGACTCGCGGAATATTTCATTGGGTCTTTGGCACGTTCAACGAGGGGCTCTCAACTGCAGCAGTCTATGAACGAACTGACAATCTTCGTGGCCCCCATTTTGCCGAGGTACCGAATGTTCCAGTTGAAGTTTTAAGCGCGATCACCCAAGGGGACGCGGTAGCGCTGGGGGCACTTCTTCGTAATGATTTGCAAACGGCGGCCATCACAATGAAGCCGGTCATAACGTCTGCTCTCGAGTTTGGGTTAGACCTTGGTGCTTTGGGGGCAATTGTCTCGGGAAGTGGGCCGACCTGCGCGTTCCTGGTTAAGGACGAGAAAGCAGCCATTGATTTAGTAGTCGCTCTTTCGAGTTCTGGCTTGGTTGATCAAGCGGTTCGAGCGCATGGACCAGTGCATGGAGCGAGAACTTTAGCGCGTTAATCTTTTTAGTCGCTATAGAAATCGGTAACCATTTAGACTTTGGAGTGTGACAGCATCCGATGAAGTAGACCAGCTGATAGCAGCTTGGCAACGCGAGCGCCCAGATTTAGATGTTCGTCCGTTGCAGGTGTTGTCGCGGGTTACCCGCTTAGCTCGACACCTAGATATTGCTCGAAGAGAAGCTTTTGCGCTTCACGATCTGGAGCCGGGCGAGTTTGATGTGTTGGCTGCTTTGCGTCGTGCGGGCGCGCCTTATGCCTTAACGCCATCGCAGTTAGTCAATGCGACCTTGGTTACAAGCGGAACAATGACTAACCGAGTCGACCGGCTTGCGGTGAAAGATTTTGTGAAGCGCGAACCGGATCCAACAGATGGACGGGGCGTTTTGGTTGCTTTAACTTCTGTGGGTAGCGCCAAAGTTGACTTAGCGCTTGAGGATTTACTGCTGCGCGAACGTGAACTTCTTAAAAACATTGCTGGGCAAGAATTTGCCGAGTTAGCAAATGCGCTACGAAAAGTTGTTCTGCCGCTGGATCAACATGTTGCCCATCACGATGAAGATTAGTGACGAGAAATTAATCTTGGTTCGCGCTGCAGCCCGACAGCGCCGTTCCAGACCAAGTTCACTAGGTGAGCGATAACTTCGTCTTTCTTGGCGCCGCCAACGTCAAGCCACCACTGCCCAGTAAGTGCGACCATGCCTACGAACATGTGTGCGTACATGGGTGCCATTTTTTTTGGAAAACCGCGATGAGCGAACTCTTTAGCCAATCGGGCCTCAACCTGTGATGCCACGTCCGATAACAGACTTGCAAAATTGCCAGTGGCTGTTGCTACGGGTGAGTTGCGCACCAAAATCCGAAAGCCATCGGTGTGCGTCTCGATGTAATCAAAAAGGGCTAACGATGCCTGTTCAAGTAATACGCGCGGATGTTCAGCGGTCAAGGCTTGTGTGATGGAGTTAAGTAGATAATTCATTTCGCGGTCAACAACAACCGCGTACAGTCCATCTTTTGAACCGAAGTGTTCATAAACCACTGGTTTAGAAACTTTAGCTGTGAGGGCTATTTCCTCGATGGTTACGGCTTCAAAACCTTTTTCGGCAAAAAGTGCCCGGCCAACTTCAATTAATTGGGCGCGACGCTCGTGGCCAGTCATGCGAACTCGGTCAGTATCAACTAAGCGAGGACGTGCGGCTTCTAATCCGTCATCTTCGTGATCGATTGTTACTGCCATTTGTTCGCTAAACCCTGCTTTTCCTGCTTGGAAGTCGTTTTCTTAAGGCTAGCGTACGAAACAGATCTGTTAGTCATACTGCCAAATCTGAACCGCAGTTTGGGAAAAGTAGGCGTAGAGTCTAAGATTTCAAAGGACTTTCCCGGTTCGTCTAACGGCAGGACAAGTGCCTTTGGAGCACTGAATAGAGGTTCGAGTCCTCTACCGGGAGCCAATTGTTAAGTAGGGTTGTGTTTGTGTCCAAGGATAAAGCCACAAATGACCTCGCTGCGCTAGTAGTGCTAGCCGCTGGCCAGGGCAGCAGAATGCGCTCAGCAACTCCTAAAGTCCTGCACACCGTCTTAGGTTTGCCACTGATTGATCACGTTTTGAGTGCGGCAGCGCCAGCTAATCCCGAGACAACTCTTATCGTCGTTGGCCACCAGCGCGAACAAGTTGAGGCGCACATTGCTGCCAAGTATTCGCAGGCTGAAGTAGTGGTTCAAGAACAGCAAAATGGAACTGGCCACGCAGTTTTCGTGGCACTTGAAAATTTACCGGCGACAACCACCGGTTCGGTTCTGATTCTTGCTGGAGACACCCCGCTCTTAACTGCTGGTGACATCGCCGAATTAGTTAGTTCAAGTGCCGGGGCAGCCGCAGCAGTACTGACTGCGCATCTCGAGAACGCATCGGGCTATGGCCGCATCGTACGTGGCGCTAATGGTGATGTAGAAAAAATAGTTGAACACCGTGATGCATCTGAAGTTGAACTTACAATTACCGAAGTTAACTCCGGCGTGTATTGCTTCGATTTAGCATTATTGCGCAGTGCGCTCTCGCGACTTGGTACTGACAATTCGCAAGGCGAAATGTATCTAACTGACGTGATCGAAATCTTACGTCGCGATGGACATGTAATCCATGCGCATGTGACATCAGATGAAAATATTCTTGGGGTAAACGACCGAAAGCAATTGGCGCAAGCTGGCAAAATTTTGCGTCATCGAATTTTAGACAAGTGGATGTTAGCGGGAGTCACGATTCAAGACCCTGAATCAACTTGGATTGAATCAATGGTTTGCCTTGATCAAGATGTCACTTTGTTGCCAAACGTAAGACTAACTGGAGAGACATCAGTGCAGTCAGGCGCAGTGATTGGCCCTGATTGTTCTTTGGAAAATACTCGCGTCTTAGAAAATGCCACTGTAATTAAGTCAACATCAAATGGTGCAATTATCGGGCAAGAAGCTTCGGTTGGACCGTACGCCTACTTGCGTCCCGGCACAGTTCTGGGTGCTGGTGCTAAAGCGGGTGGGTTCGTTGAAATGAAGAACGCACAGCTAGGGGCTGGGGCTAAAGTCCCACATTTGTCTTATGTTGGAGATGCGGTAATTGGTGAAGGCAGCAATATTGGCGCAGCCACAATATTTGTAAATTACGACGGAACTACTAAACATCAAATAGTTGTGGGCAAGCATGTGCGCATTGGTAGCGACACCATGCTTGTTGCCCCAGTAACCATCGGTGATGGCGCCTATACCGCCGCAGGTTCGGTAATTACTGAAGATGTTCCAGCCGGGGCCATGGGTGTTGGCCGTGCGCGTCAGCGCAATATTTTGGACTGGGTGCTAAGGCGCCGACCCGGTAGTGACTCTGCCAAAGCGGCAGTGGCAGACTGAGTACAACAAGCACTTAAGTGGAGGGCAAAAAGTATGGCCGGTATCACCAATAGCAATGCCAAGCGAATGGTACTTCTTGCCGGTCGCTCTCACCCAGAATTAGCTCAGGCAGTTTCTGCAGAACTGGGCATAGATCTAGTGCCAACGCGTGCTTACAATTTTGCCAATGGAGAAATCTTCGTTCGATTTGATGAATCAATTCGTGGCTGCGATGCATTCGTTTTGCAAACTCACACCGCACCCGTTAACGAATGGATCATGGAGCAGTTGCTCATGGTCGACGCACTTAAGCGTGCTTCAGCAAAGCGCATCACAGTAGTTGCTCCGTTCTACGGTTACGCGCGTCAAGATAAAAAGCATGCTGGACGCGAACCGATCTCTGCCCGCCTAATGGCTGATCTTTTCACGGCAGCTGGGGCAGATCGACTAATGAGCGTGGATTTGCACACAGCTCAGATTCAAGGTTTCTTTGATGGTCCAGTAGATCACTTGTTTGCGTTGCCGATTTTGGCGGCTCATATTGGTCGCACCGTCGATCGCAGCAAGATCACAGTTATTTCGCCAGATGCCGGTCGAGTTCGAGTAGCTGAGCGCTGGACCGACATTCTGGATTCTCCATTGGCAATCATTCACAAACGTCGCGATCCAGATGTGCCCAATGAAGCCAAGGTGCTAGAAGTTGTTGGTGACGTTAAGGGCCGTATCTGCATCGTTGTTGATGACATGATCGATACCGGTGGAACTATTGTAAAAGCTTCTGAAGCATTGTTTGAAAACGGTGCGGAAGATGTGATTGTGACGGCTACCCACGCCATCTTGTCTTCACCTGCAATTGAACGTTTGCAGAACTCACGTATCAAAGAAGTCGTTGTAACCGACACTTTGCCAATTGCAGATGAGAAACGTTTCCCCGGATTAACTGTCTTGCCAATCGCGCCGCTACTAGCCCGGGCAATCCGCGAAGTCTTTGACGAAGGCTCTGTTGCTGGACTTTTCGACCACGTAGGCGTCTAAACCATCTGGCTAGTTTGACCTCGCCCTGTCTTACGCTTTAGCCTTGAGTTGCTCCTCGGCGAGGGCTTTGCTTCATGCGAAAGCCGTTATCGACGAAGGTCTCCTGCGGAGCATTTCCGCGAACCGACATGAGGAGTATCAAATGGCATTAACAACAAACGTACGCACAGATTTTGGAAAAGGCGCAGCACGTCGTCTTCGCCGTGAAGGTCAGACACCGGCTGTTATTTATGGGCATGGGCAAGCGCCAGTGCACGTGAGTCTTGATTCACACGAACTAATTTTGACTCTACGCAAGCGTGCATCTTCAATCGAAATCTTGGTAGATGGCAAAACTCAAATTGTCACCCCACGGGACATCCAGATTGAACCAGTTCGTCGTTACGTTGAGCATGTTGACCTAGTTGTAGTTACTGCTGCTGAAGCAGCAACGATTGAGCGCGAAGCAACTGCGGCATCAGCTGCTGCCGAGGCATCAGCATCAGCCGCGGCTGAGTCGGCCGCTGCAAAGGCAGCTACTCGCGCAGCGCGTCAGGAAGAAGCTGGCACAACTGGTGAAGATAATTCAGCAGCTACAGAGGGTGCTAACGAGTCAGCGCAATAATCTGTGACAGACACATGGCTTGTAGTGGGACTCGGAAATCCGGGTCCCACTTACGCGTTCACTCGGCATAACATTGGTGCTCGGGTTATTGAAGCGTTGGCCAAAAACGCAAGCGCAACTCTTAGTAAACACAAGCGAGCTCCGGCACTGGTTGCCGAGATTCGACTAGGTGGAAAGCACGTAGTTATTTCGACGCCGACTTCATTTATGAATGAATCAGGTGGTCCAACGAAAGCCTTAGCCAACTTTTATAAAGTTGATCCGCAAAACATTATTGTGTTACACGATGAACTAGATATCGACTTAGCCGTAATTCGGGTCAAGTTCGGTGGCGGCGATAATGGGCACAATGGGTTGAAGTCGATTCGCAAATCTTTGGGCACAGGCGATTGGTACCGAATTCGATTGGGAATTGGTCGCCCTCCTGGCCAACAAGATCCTGCTGATTTTGTTTTGAAGAATTTTGGATCCGCTGAGCAAACGGAAGTCACCGACCTAATTAATCGAGGTGCTGACGTGATAGAACATTTAGTGACTTCTTCGCTGGAAGAAACACAGAATCGTTTCAATTCATGAATGATCACGCTCTAGCAAAAAAACTTGCGACGCAGGCTGGGGAAATTTTGCTAAAAGTTTTGGCAGACTATGAGCCGCTTGACGCAGAAAACCCAGATGCGGATGAAATCAAGGCGATTGGAGATTTGGGAGATCGCACTGCCAACGAATTCCTGATTAGCCAGTTAGAGCTTCATAGGCCTGATGATGTTATTTTGAGCGAGGAAAGTCTTGATCCTAAATCTCGCCACAGTGCACAGCGAGTTTGGATTATTGATCCGCTGGATGGGACTGCAAGTTTTTCGCGAGGTTACCCGGGCTTTGCCGTACATGTTGCGCTGTGGGAAGCACAAGCAACAACCCCAGGGAAAATAACAGCAGCAGCAGTTAGCGTTCCGGTGACAAAAACCACACTCTCAACGGCTGATCCGGTTCAATTCGTCGCAGAATTTGATTCGGGCGTTCACGGGAACATGCATTTGCAAGCAGTAGGTTGGACGCTTTCTGCAAGAGATGACATTCGTATTGTGACCTCGCCGTCTAATCCACCGATACAACTAGATGCAATTTGTGACTCTTTGCGCAGTGACTTTGATCGGGATGTAACTATTGAGCGTCACGGATCGGTTGGCGCCAAAATGGCGCACATTATCCGTGGGCATGCAGACATCTACGTGAACACTTGGGGATTCAATGAGTGGGACATAGCAGCGCCTTTAGCCGTTGCACATCATTATGGATTAGCCGCGGTCTTGCCTGATGGTTCTGAGTTTGATTTCAACCAGGACAATGTCGAAGTCCCGGGCGCAATTATCTGCCGAGCAAAATACAAAAATTCAATCTTGCGAGTCCTAGCTGATAAGTCATGACTTTCGAATCCTTAGCTCACCTTTTTAGTAACGCGCCAACTTTTGCACCAATCTTGTCTTCATTGGAAACCCTTGATGATGTTAGTTTGAGTGCGCCCAGTACAACATCTGCATTTGCTATCGCAGCATTATTAAATGGTCAGCAGCCACTTTTAGTCGTAACTCCAAGTGAACGAAGTGCGCAAGAACTAGTTGAGAGCCTTTCCGATTTTGTTGATCAAACGCAGATTGCATTCTTCCCCGCTTGGGAAACTTTGCCCCACGAACGCTTAAGTCCAAGTAGTGAAATTGTTGGTCGGCGCGTGGCTATGTTGAATCGCTTAGCCAATCCCGCAGACTATCCAGCGCTTAAAGTGCTCGTAATGTCAGTGCGCTCACTCATTGCACCTGTGATGCGCGAGTTGGCAACACTCGAACCGATCAATGTAGTAGTTGGTCAAGAAATTTCTATCGACAAGCTAAGCACTCAGTTGGCCAATTTTGGTTTTGAGCGGGTAGAACTAATTGATCGCCGTGGCCAGTTCGCGGTGCGTGGCGGCATCGTTGATGTTTTTGTACCAACTGACGCTCACCCATTACGCCTTGAGCTTTGGGGCGACACCGTTGATGACATCAGAGAGTTCTCTGCCGCCGATCAACGTTCCATCGGAGGAACAGTTGCCAGTTTGTCTGCAACCGCCTGCCGCGAGTTGCTTTTTACTGACGCAGTTGTTGCTCGGGCTGAAAATTTGAAATCACAGATGCCTGAAATTTCAGAGATGTTGGAAAAAATTTCGCAGGGAATCGCTGTGGAGGGCATGGAGAGTTTGATTCCATTACTCACAGACGACGTGCAGTTAGTGACAGATTTATTAGCAGGTCAATGGGTAGGCGTCGAGGTTCAGCCAGAGCGGATTAGAGCCCGAGTAGATGAAATAATCAGCACTAGTGCCGAGTTCTTGGCTGCCGCTTGGCAAAATGCGGCGCAAGGCAATGTTTCACCACTATCTGTGGCGGGCACCGGACTGCGCGATTATGCAGAGGTTAAGAACAGTTCGAGTCGAATTACTTGGTGTGAACTTTCCAGTCTTCGGGCGCCTGATGACATTGATCTAGATTTTGCTGCGCCGTTTGAATATCACGGCAATATGAACAAACTTGTTGGTGACATTCGTTCTTTCTGGTCCAAACGAATCAATGTTGTTGTTGTGATGAACGGCGCAGGCACTGCTGCGCGTCTTGTTGAGACTTTGTCTGAATTGGATATTGCTGCCCGAGTTTCAACAAACTTTGATTTTGACTCACGAGTAGTGCAAGTAGTCGTAGGACACCAGCAGCATGGTGTGATTGCGCGCGATGCCAACTTGGCTGTGTTAACCGAGTTTGATATTTTTGGTACTCGCGAAACAGGTCGGGCGAATAGGAGTATGCCAACTCGGCGCAAAGCGCAGATTGATCCACTAACGCTTACCGCTGGCGATTACGTCGTTCATGACCAGCACGGAGTTGGCAGATATGTGGACTTGATCTCACGAGAAGTGCAAGGCGCAGTTCGCGAATATCTAGTTTTGGAATACGCATCAAGTAAGCGCGGGCATCCAGCAGATCGACTCTTTGTGCCGACGGATCAACTCGAACACGTAACAAAATATATTGGTGGCGAAGCCCCGAGTTTGAACAAACTCGGCGGGGGAGACTGGGCAGCTACAAAAACGCGAGCCCGTAAAGCTGTGCGACAAATCGCTGGCGAACTTATCCGTCTGTACGCAGCTCGAATGGCAAGTCGAGGATTTGCTTTTGGTCCTGATACCCCTTGGCAGCGCGAGTTAGAAGATGCCTTCGACTTTGTCGAGACTCCCGACCAGTTAGCGACCATTAATGATGTAAAAGCTGACATGGAGCGCGAGATTCCAATGGACCGAGTCATTTGTGGCGATGTGGGTTATGGAAAAACAGAGATTGCTGTTCGAGCCGCATTTAAAGCAGTGCAAGATGGTAAGCAAGTGGCGATTGTGGTACCGACAACGCTATTGGTTCAACAACATTTTGAAACATTTTCCAGACGTTATGCGCAGTTCCCGTTAACCATTGCGCCACTGTCGCGTTTTCAAACAGAATCAGAAATCAAGAAGTCACTTGCTGGGATAACTGACGGATCGGTTGATGTAGTTATCGGAACGCATCGGTTATTCAGCGCTGATGTGCGCTTTAAGGATCTGGGACTAGTCATCGTCGATGAAGAACAACGCTTTGGTGTCGAACATAAAGAGCATCTAAAAGCCCTTCGAACCAATGTTGATATGTTGACGATGTCAGCAACGCCAATTCCGAGAACTTTAGAAATGGCTGTAACCGGTATTCGTGAATTGTCGACCATCCAAACTCCGCCTGAAGAGCGTTTGCCTGTCTTGACTTCAGTTGGCCCATACGATGAGAAATACATAGCGGCCGCTATCCATCGCGAACTTTTGCGAGATGGTCAGGTGTACTTTGTCCACAATCGAGTTGCCAGCATTAATAGAGTCGCTAGTAAATTAGCTGAACTTGTTCCCGATGCACGAATTGCAATCGCACATGGTCAGATGAATGAACACGAACTCGAAAGAATAATTGTTGATTTCTGGGAACATAAGTTTGACGTTCTAGTTAGTACAACAATCATTGAAAGCGGTTTGGATATTCCAAATGCTAATACGTTGATAGTTGACCGAGCAGATACTTTTGGCCTATCCCAATTACATCAACTTCGTGGTCGTGTTGGTCGAAGCCGGGAACGTGGATATGCGTATTTCCTATATCAGCCAGAGCGGCCACTTTCGCAAACAGCGCACGACAGATTGGCGACTATCGCATCGCATACCGATTTAGGTGCTGGCATGGCAGTGGCCATGAAAGATTTAGAGATTCGCGGTGCTGGAAATCTTTTAGGCGGCGAACAAAGTGGACACATCGCCGAAGTTGGTTTTGATCTTTACGTTCGCCTGGTCGGCGAAGCAATAGCTGAAGTTCGTGATGGAGTAACTGCCGAAACAGAAACCTTAATCCGAGTTGAATTACCGGTAGAAGCACACATCCCTCATCAGTATGTACCGCAAGAGCGTTTGAGACTTGAGGCGTATCAGCGGTTGGCTGATGCCCGATCCGACGCCTCAGTAAACGAAATTTCGCAAGAACTAAAAGATCGCTATGGAGCCCTGCCAAAAGAAGTGCAGCGCTTGCTTGATGTGGCACGTCTGCGTGCTTTGTTGCACTCTGTAGGCGTAACTGATGTGATCACTGCCGGAGCCACTGTGAAAATCTCACCAGTTGAATTGCCTGAATCCAAACAACTTCGTCTAACTCGGCTCTACCCAGGCAGTCGGATACAACCAGCAACGCGTACGATTGTCTTACCGCTGCCACAACAGCAAAAGTTGGGTGTTTCAACAATGGACGTTGAAGAATTTGACCTTGTTAGTTGGGTAGCACAGGCTGTAAACACTTTGATAGTAGCTTCGTAAAGAGGGATGGTTAGTTGTGACAAAACTTGGAAAATTAGGCGCAGGTATCGCGGTCTTGCTACTAGTCGCTGGTTGTTCATCCAAGCCCGTACACGCTGGTTCTGCCGCCCGCGTTAGCGACACATTAATTAAGCAGTCCGAGGTAACTTCGCAGCTAACCGAAACAATGGCGCAGATTCAATTGACTCCGAGTGCGGCGCAAGCACCGGATGCCGGAACTATCGGCCAAAAAATTGTTAACCGTCTACTAATTTCTGAAATTGTCGATCGCGCACTTGCAAAGCTGGGACAGAAAGTCACTGATTCCGAAGTGCAAAAACTTCGGTACTCGGTCTACCAGCAATACGGCCAAGATGTTGTAGAGCAGCAGCTTGCATCCGGGCAGGGAGTCCCACTTAGCCAGATTGATGCATTTTTCCGAACTGTTTTGGCCCAAGGATATATCGGCTCCGCAGCTCTGCCCAATGGCACTGACCAGGAGCGCAGCAATGCAACTGGCCAGTTCTTGTTGCAGTTTGCTAGCACTTTAGAAATTGAAGTAGCTCCGCGTTATGGAACTTGGGATCCAACCCAGCTACAAGCAGTTGGTGTTGACGACAAACTTTCGTTTGCGCAGCAAAGCGCGCAGTAGTTTATGTCTGAGTCGGTAGATCGACTTGTGTCGGTCATGGATCAACTCAGGTCCCCGGGCGGTTGTCTGTGGGATGCGCAGCAGACTCACGAATCACTAGCTCGCTATCTACTGGAAGAAACTTATGAAGTTCTCGAAGCAATGGACCAAGCAGACACTTCTGCCTTGCGCGAAGAACTTGGAGATTTATTGCTGCAAGTTGTTTTCCATGCACGCATCGCAGAAGAGTCAGATCCAAGTTTCACATTAGATGAGATTGCTGCGAACGTTGTTGCCAAACTTGAGCGCCGTCATCCGCATGTTTTCACCGAGATGGATGTCCAAACTCAGGAACAGCTAGAAGATAACTGGGCGCAAATTAAGCGTGAAGAAAAACATCGCGAATCTGTAACTGATGGAGTTCCTAAAGCGCTACCAGCACTGCAATTGGCAACTCAGCTGCTGTATCGCTCACGCAAACTCGGTGTTGCTTATGAAAATAAAGCACTTACCGATGCGCTCGGCGAGCTAATTGGTGAGATAACGCAAGAAAAAATAGCTGAACTCCTCGTTTCTGCAGTTCAGTTAGCTCGGACACAGGATCTAGACGCTGAATCTTGCTTACGGGCCGCTATGGGAGAGTATCGATCAGTGGTCGTTGCCCACGAATTGGAAAATCAGGTCTAAATCGCTGCGGTTAGGCGGTTTCGTTTGCCGAAGTGTCGGCTCCCAAGTGAGTCACCATGCATACGCTAGGCTAGACACAGTGCAATGAGGCACGCTTAGAGTCGTTAGCCTCAACAATCGAATCTGACAGAAATGTGGAGTAACCCTATGTCCAGCATCGCCGATGTCCGTGCCCGTGAAATCCTTGACTCACGTGGAAATCCAACCGTTGAAGTTGAAGTAACACTCGATAACGAAGCTACCGGTCGCGCCGCTGTGCCATCTGGTGCATCAACGGGCGCTTTTGAGGCAGTAGAACTGCGCGATGGCGAGTCACGCTACCTGGGCAAAGGTGTCATCAAGGCGATTGAAGCTGTTGAAGATAAAATCATGCCAGAGATTCTGGGCTTGGATGCTAGCGATCAGCGCCTTATCGATCAGGTCATGATCGAACTAGATGGCACCCATAACAAAGCAAACTTGGGCGCAAACGCAATCCTTGGTGTTTCGCTGGCTGTTGCAAAAGCGGCAGCATCTTCTGCTGGCTTGCCGCTGTACCGCTATGTCGGTGGCCCAAATTCGCACATTCTTCCAGTGCCGATGATGAATATCATCAATGGTGGCGCACACGCTGACAGCGATGTTGATGTTCAGGAATTCATGATCGCCCCAATCGGCGCGTCAACATTCGGTGAAGCACTTCGCATGGGCGCTGAGGTTTACCACGCACTTAAAGGTGTTTTGAAATCTAAGGGTCTATCAACCGGTCTTGGTGACGAAGGTGGATTCGCGCCGAACCTGCCGAGTAACCGCGCTGCACTTGAACTCATCGTTGAGGCAATTGGTAAAGCTGGATTTGCAGTTGGCACCGAAATTGCTTTGGCGCTGGATGTTGCCGCAAACGAACTTTTCAAAGATGGAAATTATGTGGTTGAGGGTAAGACAAAGACCACCCAGGAAATGATTGATTACTACACCGGTCTAGTCACAGACTTCCCAATCGTCTCAATTGAAGATCCACTAGCTGAAGATGAATGGGCTGGCTGGCAGGCGATTACTGCTGCAATTGGGGATCGCGTCCAGATTGTCGGCGATGACCTTTTTGTGACCAACACCGAGCGGATAAGTCGCGGAATCGTGGAAAGTTCAGCTTCAGCGCTGCTTGTGAAAGTAAACCAGATCGGTTCATTGACCGAGACTGCTGAAGCTGTTGAAATGGCACATCGCGCAGGTTTTCGCACAATGATGAGTCATCGTTCGGGCGAAACTGAAGACACCACAATTGCTGATTTGGCTGTGGCGTTCAACTGTGGTCAGATCAAGAGCGGCGCCCCTGCCCGTACTGATCGAGTAGCCAAGTACAACCAGTTATTGCGAATTGAAGAAGACCTAGATGATGCGGCACGTTACGCGGGTCGGGCTGCCTTCCCACGTTTCAAGGGCTAGTCAAGGCAAACTAGCGTTGTGGCTTCCTCGCTAAAACCTACTAGGCGGGCACTCGTAGTGCTCACTGCATCTGTGTTTATCATTATGACCATTGCTGTGCCAATGCGGTCATTGGTGAAAGAGCGCAGAGACATTTCCACCTTGAAATCGCAGGTCGTTGATAAGCAGAAGTCGATTTCTCAGCTAAAAGCTGATGCCAAACAATTGCAAAACCGTGCGTACCTGCAATCGTTAGCCCGTTCTCGCCTCAATTATGTTTTTCCTGGCGAAATTGGATTAGTTGTAATTGATCAAGGCACCTCAATAGCGATTGAAACAGTTCCTGGCGCGCTAGTGCCAAATGATTCATCTCCCTGGTACAGCAAGCTTTGGCACAGTACTGAGTTAGCTGATAAACCACATTCGCAAAATGATCCACTGGTCATTCACGATAAAGCTGAGTCAAAGTAGTTTCTGTGATTTCTCCTGTGGATCGCGCTGCCATTGAAGCGCAACTTGGTCGGCCTATCCGCGGCGCCTTAGATGTTGCACATCGCTGCTCTTGTGGGCAACCAGATGTGGTTCTTACTGCGCCACGGCTCGAAGATGGAACTCCTTTCCCAACAACGTTTTACCTGACTTGCCCAAAACTAACTGGTGCGATTGGCACATTAGAAGCCAATGGCGTTATGCGTGAGTTGCAAGATGAACTAGATGCCGACCCAGAAGTTGCAGCGCAATATCAAAAAGCGCATGAGCATTATTTAGCTACTCGGACAGCACTTGGCGACGTTCCGGAAATCGACGGAATTAGCGCCGGCGGTATGCCTAATCGGGTTAAGTGTCTGCACGTTTTGGTCGGACATTCTTTGGCTGCTGGGCCAGGGGTAAATCCATTAGGGGACCGAGTGCTTGCGATGCTCGGCGATACGACCAGCGGCGCTACCTGTGTTGGAGATGCTAAGTGCGAGTAGCAGCTATTGATTGCGGTACGAATTCGATTCGGCTCCTAATTGCAGACGTAGTTGACAACAAACTTGTTGATGTGGTTCGTACCATGATTATTGTTCGTCTTGGTGAAGGTGTGGATCAAACTCGTGAGTTTTCCCAGGCTGCACTTTCTCGCACTTTTGCAGCAGTTGATGTTTACGCCGAATTGATTAGCGAGCATAATCCTGATCTTGTCCGATTTGTGGCAACAAGTGCATCGCGTGATGTTTCAAATCGCGCGGAATTTTTTGCTGGGGTTAAAGATCGGCTTGGTTTTGAACCCACTGTTATTAGTGGCGATGAAGAAGCAAGACTTTCTTTCCTTGGCGCAACAGCAGGCTTTGCAGATTTGCCGGATGCGCCTAATCCGCCGTACTTGGTTATTGATATTGGTGGCGGTAGTACTGAGTTTGTTGTGGGGCAATTTGCGCCAGTTGCAGCAATAAGCACTGACGTTGGCTGTGTTCGCATGACCGAAAGACATTTTCATGACGACCCACCCACTGCGCAACAAATTGCTGATGCCACGCGCGATATCGACGCTGCTATTTCTTCGGCGAAATTGGTTGTCTCAATTGATGAAGTGAATAGCCTGATCGGACTAGCTGGTTCTGTAACCACGGTTGCGGCTCTTGCTCTGAACTTAGACAGTTACGATCGCGAAAAAATTCATGGCGCGCGAATCAGCGCGGCCAAAGTGCACCAGGTAGCCCAAGAATTGCTTAGTATGACTCGAGCCCAGCGGGCGCAGTTTGGTCCGATGCACGAAGGACGTGTGGATGTAATTGGCGGCGGCGCACTAGTACTTGATCGCATCATGCAGGTAACCGGTTTAGCTGAAGTTGTTGTTTCTGAACACGACATTCTCGACGGCATCGCTTTCGACTTAGTCCAGGGCGATTAAACCTACTAATCACCCCAGTTAGGTAAGTTGATGCGGTTCGTGTCAGGATTAGATGCTCGCCCCCGTAGCCCAATCGGTTAGAGGCACACGACTTAAAATCGTGCCAGTGTGGGTTCAAGTCCCACCGGGGGTACTCACCAGGAGGTAACACAATGAGTACTCAACATTTAGTTCTGTCGAGTGACATCCATGGTCCATGGTCAGATACATCTGAACGCATTTATTTTGGCATGGGTTGTTTCTGGGGTGCGGAGAAAAAACTTTGGGCTATTCCTGGAGTTGTCACAACCGCGGTGGGCTACATGGGTGGCCTTACTGAAGATCCGAACTACCCATTGGTTTGTACGGGTTCAACTGGGCATGCAGAAATTGTTTTAGTTGTCTACGAACCAAGTGAAGTAAATTTTTATGACTTGTTAAAGGTCTTTTGGGAAAATCACGATCCTACCCAAGGCAATCGCCAAGGTGGCGATATCGGAACTCAATATCGCAGCGCTGTTTATTGGACAACAAACGAGCAAACTGAGTTGGTCAATTTAACCAAGAGTGCTTACGAAAAAGTGCTTGTGCAAAGTGGCCTAGATCCGATCACAACTGAGATTGCAAACGTCGAAGGTAAAGTGTTTTGGTACGCCGAGGATTATCATCAGCAATACCTCATCAAGAATCCCAATGGTTATGATTGCCATGCAAACACGGGCTACCCGCTACCGGCTTATGAGGATGTTGTTTCGTAACTCTCGCGCTTTTGCTCTTCCGAGTTTTTCTGTTTTGTTTCATTCACCGTCGCGCTCATAACTAAGGCAACTGCAGACACTGCTACGGAAACCATAAACGGCACAAAGTACCCGCCCGTTGAATCTTTCAAATATCCAGCAACCATCGGTCCAACAATAATTCCGAGATCTCCGGTCATTTGATACAGTCCGACAACTTGTGCGCCCTTTCGTGTCTTGACTATGTCGCCGACCATTGCCGATGGTGTTGCACCTAAGAATGAACCAGCTGCTCCCATAAGCATCATGCTTAAGTAGAAAGTTCCTAGCCCATGTGAGGCGGTTAACACCAACAGTGAAGATGTCAGCAGTGTGCAACCGACAACGAGTGCTGGCTTACGACCTCGAACATCAATCATTCGACCAACTGGCAGTAGCAACAGTGCCTGCATCACGCTAGAAATTAGAAAGCTAATGCTCGATGTCTGTGCGCTCTTGTGCAGAACTTCCAGAACAAATAGTGGGATCAACGTCATGCGCAGCCCAAAACTAGTCATGCCAGTTACCAGATTGATAGTCATTGCAGTCCAGTAGGCACGGAACGAAAGTGCTTCCCGAAGTTGCATAGTTTCTACAACTTCAGACTCTTGCGATTGCGCATCTTCTGCCTTTTTCGGCATTTTTGGCAGAGTGAATAGGGCGGTGCAAACTGCAAGCATCAAAGTTCCTGAATAAACAAAAAACGGGGCCCTGATACTGATTCCCACAACTAGTCCGCCAACAAGTGGTCCTGCTAAGCCGCCAAACAGGAATCCGCTTTGGTACATGCTGACCGCACGGCCTCGGTGTTGTGGGTCAACTGAATGTAAAAGAAGCGACATTGCCGCAACACTGAACATTGCTGACCCTAGTCCACCGGCAGCGCGTAGAAAAAGTAATTGAGAATATGTTTGGGCGGTTCCTGCTAGCGCACTCGAAACTGAAACCATGCTCAGTCCAACTCCAAGAACCCAACGTTCCCCAAGTTTGTTAACGAGCCAACCAGAAGGGGTAGCACTAATAAATCTCATGAAGGCAAACAAACTAATTACGGCGCTGGCAGCTAAGGCTGAAACCCCAAAAGATTCAGCAAATAGCGGTAAAACTGGAGCAACAATTCCGTAGCCAAGTGCGACACAAAATGCTATTGCTGTAACGACTGCGACCTCACGGGGCAAGTCCTGAAAATAACGACGCGCGATTGTGTTCATTGTCTCAAAACTACACGGGGAATGCTTGCCCTGCATGGGTTCTCGGCCGAAGCCGTGCTAGTTTAACTTTAAATCATGAATTGAGAAGAGTAATTGTGACGTTAGCAATTGAAGTTTCTGGGCTAAAGAAGAGCTTCGGTGAAGTTCAGGCACTGCGCGGAATCGATTTCACGGTTGAGCAAGGAACAGTTGTCGGACTTCTTGGTCCAAATGGTTCAGGCAAAACCACCACCGTACGAATTCTGGCCACCCTGCTAAAGGCTGACTCAGGTATAGCCAAAGTAAGTGGCATCGATGTAAACAGTTCGCCCGATCTTGTTCGAACCATGATTGGTTTGACCGGACAATATGCAGCGGTCGATGAATACTTAACTGGTCGCGAAAATTTGCAACTATTCGGGCAACTTTTCCATTTGTCGAAAAAACAAGCAGCGCAGCGTGCTGATGAGTTACTAACGCGTTTCGATTTAGCCGACGCAGCCGACCGAGGGATCAAAGGTTACTCGGGTGGAATGCGCCGTCGGCTTGACTTAGCTGCAAGTTTGATTGGCCGTCCTTCTGTGCTTTTCTTGGATGAGCCAACCACAGGTTTGGATCCACGCAGCCGACTCGGGATGTGGGAAGTTATTGAGTCGCTCGTTGCACAGGGAACCACTGTGCTTCTGACTACTCAGTATTTGGAAGAAGCTGATCAGTTGGCATCTCGAAGCGTTGTACTAGATCATGGTTCAGTTATCGCGCAGGGCACTTCGGATGAGCTTAAATCACAGGTCGGTGGCGATCGTGTTGAAGTTGTGGTGGAACTTCCAAACCAACTAATGCAAGCCAAGGATGCCCTTGCCTCAATCGCATCAGGTGAAATTAACATCGATGACGATCAACACAAAGTGATAATTCCAACTTCCGGCGGCTCACGTTCGGTAGTTGAAGCTGTTCGATTATTGGACGAAGTACAGATTTCAATCGCCGACATCGCACTTCGTCGGCCAACTCTGGATGATGTTTTCTTGAGTTTGACTGGCCGGTCAGCAGAAGAAGAAAAGTCAGAAGTCAAACCAAAGCAGCGGTCACGACGAGGAGCACGAGCATGACAACATCCGAGATCGAAACGAAGTACCGACCAACATTCGGGTGGCTAGTCAGCGACACCATCGCCGTAGCTAAACGACACATTCTAAAAATCACTCGCGTCCCTGAATCACTGTTTTTCGCTTTGATCCAGCCGGTAATGTTTGTGCTGTTATTCGCTTTTGTCTTTGGTGGCGCAATCACTCTTAGCGGAAATGGTGCGAGCAGTGCCGCAGATTATCGTGAGTATCTAATTCCAGGAATCTTTGCTCAAACGGTCATGTTCGCGGTAGCAAGCATTACAGTCGGGATAACTGAAGATGCTAATCGCGGGATTATGGATCGTTTCCGCTCGTTGCCGATGCGCCCAGGTGCAGTGCTAGGTGGCCACACACTTGCTTCGTTATTTCAGAACACTTTGGTTTTAATAATTCTTTCGATTACCGGCCTACTTGTTGGGTGGCGGATTCGTAGTTCGGTTGCTGATGCGCTACTTGGCTATTTGCTTTTAGCAACTTTTGCTTACGCCATGACTTGGATCGGCGCCTGGATTGGGCTACATATGCCAAGCCCAGAAGTCGCTGGAACCGCTGGGTTGGCTTGGATTTTTCCACTCACATTCGCCTCTAATGTGTTCACACCAATTGCCACTATGCCCTCATGGTTGCAGCCGATTGCCTTGTGGAATCCAGTGTCTTGTTTAGCACTTGCATGCCGCAAGTTGTTTGGAAATCCAATTCCAGTTTTTGAAAATTCCGGACATTCTTTTCCAGAGGTCCATGCTGTGCAGATGGCATTTGCGTATGCCTTGTTATTTTTAGCAATTTTCGCGCCACTTGCGGTTCGGGCATTCAAGACCCGTAACGTCGGTGGATTAAAGGCTTAACCTAGGTACAACTCAGCGCTGACAATGCTAATTTTTAGTGACTTGCCATTTGGTGTTTCATAACTGATTTGTGCACCAACTTCTTGACCTAGTACAGCTGCGCCAAGGGGACTAGTTGGGGAGTAAACATCAATTGCAGTGTGGGCCGCTTCTTCGCGTGAGCCAAGTAAGAAAGTTTCGGTATCGTCCAAGTCTGGAAAATTAACAGTCACAATCATGCCTTGTGAAACTTTGCCTTCTTCGATTTCGGGAACACCAATAATTGCACTCTCTAGCATTGTGGCTAACTGACGAATACGCGCTTCATTTTTTCCTTGCTCTTCGCGAGCTGCGTGGTAACCGCCATTTTCCTTTAGATCGCCTTCTTCACGGGCTGCAGCAATGCGATTTTTGATTTCTTCGCGCAGCGATCCGCTTCGATTTTCAAGTTCGCCTTTGAGGCGATCGAAGGCTTCTTGAGTTAGCCAAGTTTCAGTCATTGCAAAAGCGTACAAGTTTTTAGGGCTTTGGTGTGAACCCTGGCGACTTTTGCTCGGGAATTTGCACGCCTGGTGGGAAATTAGCTGGCGGGACTCGTAATTGTTTGGTTGCACCGCAACCAAGCACCTCAGCAAGTACTGCAGATCCGTTTGTCGTAACTGAGTATTGGGCTTGGCTAATCTTCTCGCCAGGGGCCAGGCGAACAATCGCATAACCAACATCTGTTTTGTGGATATCTTGGGCCCGAATGGCACAATAGATTTCCTGGCCTTGCTTGCGCTGAACTTTCCAACTCACGTCGATTTGGGTTGAAGAAATCACTTTGAATGCAACAAGTTCGCCTTCAATACTTGGATTAGCGGCTCGATATTGGGTAAATCCGATTAACCCCAAGATTGCTAACACGACCAAACTGCTCGCCACACGCTGTGGCCATCGGGAAATAGTTAGCCCATATCTGGCGTGCAGATGTTCGGGTAATTGGACATGCTCGGTCATGGTAATTCCACAATAGGCGGTGTTAGAGAATATAGGTATGTCCGCACCTGAAATCACCTTCCCAGAAGCCAATGAGCCGCTACGTCTCTTGGCAGTACACGCGCACCCTGACGACGAGTCAAGTAAGGGCGCAGCAACAACAGCTATGTACGTCGCACAAGGTGTTGAAGTTCTGGTGGCAACCTGCACAGGTGGTGAACGCGGGGATATTCTCAATGCAAGTTTTGACCTAGGTGATCGTGAACTAACAGAAGTTCGTAAGAATGAAATGCACAGTGCTGCGCAGATACTCGGTATCAAACATCAGTGGCTCGGCTTCATTGATTCGGGTTTTCCTGATGGTGATCCAAAACCACCAGTACCAGAAGATAGTTTCGCAGCACAGTCAATTGAAGTGGCAGCAGCTCCGCTTGTTGAATTGATTCGGGAGTTTCGCCCACATGTCATGACGACATATGACGAAAACGGCGGTTACCCACATCCAGATCACATCCGCACCCACGAAGTGGCTGTTTATGCCTTCGAACATGCAGCGAGTGAAAGCTACCTCTCAGACAAAGCTCCCTGGGCAGTTGCCAAACTTTATTACAATCTCACATTCACCCAGACTCGAATCCGCACTTTGCACGAGGCATGTTTAGCTAATGGTCTCGAGTCGCCATATGTCGATTGGCTTGAACGGATGGATGAAGTTGATGTTATGTGGGGCAGAGTTACTACCCGCATCCCGGTAGCCGAATATTTTGAAGTACGAGATCAGGCGCTCTTAGCTCATGAGACACAAATTGATCCTGACGGTATGTGGTTTGGGGTGCCGCTAGAACTCCAACGCGAATTTTGGCCGACTGAAGATTTCGAACTAGCAATTAGTCGACTAGATTTACCAGAAACTGATGCAATTGAACAAGATCTATTTTTCGGCCTAAGGGGATAGTTAAACGTGTACCGATTTTTTCCAGTTTTAGGTATTTCCCCATCGCCTCATCCGAGTCCTACTGACTTTGATAGTTCAAGAGTGCAACCGGGTGCTTGGTATGGCGTGATTTTAACTTTCTTGATTGTTGGCTTAGTAGTCCTACTCTTTAGTTTGAACCGGCATCTCAAGCGCGTTAATTTCGAAAAAACTGATGAGTAGTGCGCAAATATTTTCTGGCGAACCTGTTAGCGATCCATGCGCTTGCTCTACTTCTTATAGCCGCTTGCTTGTTGCTTAGTCATTGGCAGTGGGAACGAGCACATTACTCTCGACAAGCGATAGCGGTTTCAAAGCCGATAGCTTTTGAAAACTTGAGTAAGCCAAGAGATTTTTTGCCACCCTCATCTGTTGGACAATTGACGAAGGTCAGTGGCACGTGGCAACAAAATGGTCGTATTCGATTGCCCAATCGTCCAGTAGATGGTCGCAAGTTGCTTGCGAACGCAAAACCGTCGACGCAAACGCAATTGGGAAGCTGGGTAGTAGATTTCCTCAAGCTAAGAGATGAAACCAGCGTGGCCGTGGTTCGTGGCTGGCAGAGTTCAGGGAGTAGGTTCCCAGCGGCAGTTGGCCGAGCAAGCGTTATCGGAGTAGTCCAGTCTGGCGAAGATGCGCCAAATTTAGAAGCGATAAATGCTTCGCCACTTGTTACCACTAAATTTTTGTTAACCCACATAGACACTGATATCCGTGATGGTTTCATAGTGGAGACGAAAGATAATGGGACTCTGGTGCAGGTAATTCCATCGCGGCAAGCATTCACGCAAGATGGGTTACGAACTCTTAACGTCTTTTATACGTTTAATTGGATTTTCTTTGCCTTGTTGATTTCGCTGATTTGGATTCGAATTGTGCGCGATGAAGTGTCTAGCGTGAATTAGTGCCGCACATGCAGCAAACTTGGATTATGTCGGACGCACAAGTTAAGAAATTTTTCGGTAACGCATGGACTTTCTATAAGTACATGGCTTTCATTGTTGGTGCTGCGTTAGTTAGCGCGACGATTGCCTTGGTTCTGCGGCACACCACTAACCCTGAATTTGCGAGTGCCACTTGGTATGCAAAATTATGGATGGCGCACGGTTACCTGTACATGGTCTACCTGATTGCAACTTTCAATTTGTCAACAAAACGCAATTGGAAGTTAACAAAGATGCTCTTAGTGATGTTGGCAGGCACTGTTCCACTTATGTCGTTCATCGCTGAAGCGCGGCTAGCTAAAGAAAGCCAATAACCAAAATTATCGAACGGTTAGAGTAACCGGCGCACTTGTTGCACTACCCAAGGATGAGTTCGAGGCATTCACTCGGTACAAAATATCCCATTTCTTGGCACCGACTTTTGTTAGGAAACTGAACTGTCCTAAGTAGTCAGTTGTTGTCTTAGCAATCAACACCCAACCACGCTTGGGATATTTGCGTTGCAGGTAAACATTTATAGACTTTGTCGCTGGCGTTATTCCGCCCGAAAGTCTGGCAGTAGATCCAGCTTTTTTAAACCGCACTCTAGATGCCAAACTGATCGTGCTACTGAGTTTTATTGGCAGACTAAAAGCCCGTATCGTGCTGACTGAATTTTTTGCCATGATTCTTAATTGGTGTTCTCCAACAGGTACTGCGGGGTAGTTGAGTTGCCATTGCCCAGAGATGTCAGTTTCAGTTCTGGCGATGGCGGTCCACTTTCCGTCAACAAGATCCGAAAGAGTTAGTGTCACACCCATCTGAACTGGTTTGATGTCCCCGCTCATGGCAAAGGTACTGCCCGGTAACCCAACAGCAGCTGGCCATCTACCAACATTTAAAATTTGCAAAACATCAGGAGGGTTATCTGAGGCACCCGAGATATTTTTGGCGCTAGCCGAAATGTATCTGATGTAGGTAGATTTCAAGCCAAATATGCTTCGCAGACCAGAGGGGCTAATGTTGGGCGCCGCTGGTCGCAATGTTGAGGGGATAGAACTGATCACCGTGACCCGGCCTGCTGAGTCCACCACTGAGAGCTCACTTACTGCGCCGCTTGCATAATGATCGGTTACGGAAAACGTTGCTACATCTTTTACATTTACCCCCGCTGCGCGAAGTTTGCCAACTAAGTTGGCCTGCGTAATTGTTGAGGTCCACTTGGAGTTCGGGTTTGTTGATGCCTTAGACCAATGGTCATCAACTTTTGTTAGCCACGGATAACCGCTGGTTCCCCAGGCTTCAGTAAGGGGTTGGGTGTAGCCGCCAGTTGAGGATGAGAAAAAGGTTTCGATAACTTTGCCGTTAAATACTGCGACATCAGTTGTTGTTGCATCGACGGCTGCTACCCAATTACTGCCTGCCGTTGCATACTCTTTTGCAAAGCCAACAAAATTTTGATCAACTGTTGTGGCATAAATTTGGCACGCACATTGGCTTCGATAAGGAGCTTTGGGTTTCGCCTGGTACTTAATGTAGGCATACGAGCGACCAGCAATAGCTTGAGCCTGGAGCGCAGCAGGTTTCCAAGATGACGGCATCTCTCCAAGACCATACAAATATTCATCGGTCAGACGAAGTGTATTTGTGATGTTTAGTGTCCCACTTGCATATGCTGAGATCGCCAGTGAACCGTACTTAAACCTGTGCGAGCAATTATCAATTGTGCAATCCCCACCTAAGTTCGAAATTGCGGTGGCACTTGAATTTGCTGACGCGACATTGGCAACTGTAGAAATTTTTGTGCCAAGTACTTGTTTACCCCAAGTGATGTTAACTGTTGGCGCGCTAATGATTTTCTTGTTTGTATCTTGATAAATGCCGTCAGGTCCATAGGCGACGACTTGGTTGTTAAGTACGCCAAATGTGATAACGGTTTTTGGTGCTACCGATACTTTCGAAGTCCCCAACATCACAGTTAGCCCCTTGCCCTTGCCGCCTACGCTTTCACTTCGTAATGCGATGAACCGGCGGTCTTCGCCTGTGCGATCTTGCAAAAGCCCGACCACAAGATTGCTTGGCATCGGCATTGGAGTTAGCGATGAGCCAGGGAAATAGTGTTCGATTATTTCTTCGCCAGTTGCGCCTTCGGTGGCCATGCCCTGCGCCCCGTACTGACTTAGTCCAATACCGTGGCCAAAACCCGCGCCATGTAAAGCGAAAGCTGCTGGAACTGGCTTAGTGCTAATACTGGGGCTGGGGCTAGGAGAAACCGAAGAATTGGCATGAATCTGATTTGGAACTACCTGCGCATCTGCCGGCGCAGTAGTCGTTGCGCATAACGAGTAAAGCGCCATTATTAGCGCAATTAGTCGTCGTGAATTAGACATAATTCCTTTACTGACAGTGGTTAGGGAAGAACTGCTCGCACTTGAAAGTAACACATTTTTACCCGAACTCTAGGTTATCTAATCCCCATGTTTATCAATTTCTTAACTACCGAGTTCGGGTTCTCGGGTGCTTTACTGGTGACCTACGATAAAGATAGGGAAACAGTTAGCGGATCTTCGGATTCTGCGGCAGTGGAACCGTTACGAAGCAACGTCAACCAAAAGGACTGCAAGTGAAATTAGTAGACAAGTTATTGCGTGCCGGTGAAGGCAAAATGATACGCACACTTGAGTCTGTGGCTAAGCAAGTAAATGCGATTGAAGAGCACATAAGTTCCCTAACTGATGATGAACTGCGCGGCATGACCACCGAGTTTAAAGAACGCTTGGCACAAGGTGAGTCGTTAGATGATTTAATGGCTGAAGCTTTTGCGGTAGTTCGTGAAGCGGCTAAGCGCACACTTGGGCAACGCCATTACGACGTTCAGCTAATGGGTGGGGCAGCGCTTCATCTAGGAAACATCGCCGAGATGCGAACCGGTGAAGGTAAGACTCTAGTTTCAACTTTGCCTGCCTATTTGAATGCTTTATCTGGTAAAGGCGTGCACGTTGTCACAGTGAACGACTACCTCGCCGAGCGAGATTCGCAATGGATGGGCCGGGTTCATAGATTTCTTGGGCTAACAGTTGGCTGCATCTTGGCAGAAATGACACCACAACAACGTCGAGTCGCATACGCGGCCGATATCACTTACGGCACTAATAATGAATTTGGCTTTGATTATCTGCGGGACAACATGGCTTGGGATCCAGAATCACGAGTACATCGTGGCTACAACTTCGCTGTGGTCGATGAAGTTGACTCGATTTTGATTGATGAAGCTCGTACTCCCTTGATTATCAGTGGCCCAGCAGATTTGCCGACAAAGTGGTACACCGATTTTGCTCGCTTAGTGCCCCGTCTAGTTCGCGAACAGGATTATGACGTTGATGAGAAGAAGCGCACTGTTGGCATCCTCGAATCTGGGGTTGAGAAAGTCGAAAATTGGCTTGGCATCGACAATCTTTACGAATCTGCAAACACCCCCCTTGTTGGATACTTGAATAATGCACTGAAGGCAGAAAATCTTTTCAAACGTGATCGCGACTATGTCGTTATGCAAGGTGAAGTTCTAATTGTTGACGAGCATACGGGTCGTATCTTGTCGGGGCGTAGGTACAACGAAGGAATGCACCAAGCAATTGAAGCCAAAGAAGGTGTAGTGATTCAAAACGAGAATCAAACCCTGGCGACGGTTACTTTGCAGAACTATTTCCGCATGTACGAAAAACTTTCAGGCATGACTGGTACAGCAATGACCGAGGCTTCGGAATTCAACCAGATTTATAAATTAAATGTCTTACCGATTCCAACCAACAAGCCAATGCTTCGTCTGGACCAGTCCGACCTGGTGTACCGAAGCGAGCAAGCGAAATACACGGCCGTAATTGATGACATCGTCGAGCGCAATAAGGCCGGGCAACCGGTACTAGTTGGTACTACGAGTGTTGAAAAGAGCGAGCTAATTTCGGGTTTACTTACCCGCGTTGGCATTAAGCACGAAGTTTTGAATGCCAAACAACATGCGCGTGAAGCAAGCATTGTGGCTGAAGCTGGGCGCAAGAGTGCAGTAACAGTTGCGACCAACATGGCTGGTCGAGGTACCGACATTATTTTGGGTGGTAACCCAGAGTTCCGAGCTGCATCAGCTTTGGAAAAGCAAGGTTTGAGTCCGGTTGAAAATGCGCAAGAATATGAAGCAGCCTGGCCTGGTGCGCTTGCTGCTGCTAAGAGCGCAGTTGCTTCAGAGCATGAAGAAGTCGTAGCTGCCGGTGGCCTATACGTTCTAGGTACCGAGCGTCACGAGTCTCGCCGAATTGATAACCAGTTACGCGGCCGATCTGGACGCCAAGGTGACCCGGGCGCAACCCGCTTTTATCTATCTCTGGAAGATGACTTGATGCGCCTGTTCCAAGGTGATCGCGTTAACGGCTTCTTACAACGTTTCAATGTTCCTGATGATGTACCCATTGAAGCTGGCATGGTGACCAAAGCGATTTTATCTGCGCAGACACAATTTGAGGCCCAGAACTTTGAAATTCGTAAAAATGTTTTGAAGTATGACGAAGTTATGAACCTACAACGCAAAGTTGTTTATGCAGAACGAGCTCAGTTACTAGATGGTGACGATGTTCAAGATCAAATCTTGAGCTTTGTTGATGACACCGTATCTGCCTACATCAAAGAGGCAACTGCTGAAGGCTATCCCGAAGATTGGGACTTAGAAACACTTTGGACTGCGTTAGGCACACTTTACCCAGTTGGAATTTCCTTGGAAAATCTAATTGCTGGACCTGGCGGCGATGTTGCCTCGTTAGATGGCCAGTACATTTTGGAAACCGTTTTAAAAGATGTCCACAAAGCATATGAAAATCGGGAAACTGAACTCTCAGCTCCAGCAATGCGACAGCTTGAGCGCAATGTTGTCTTAAGCGTGCTCGATCGCAAGTGGCGTGAGCACCTTTATGAAATGGATTACCTGCAAGAAGGTATTGGTCTGCGAGCCATGGCTCAGCGCGATCCACTCGTGGAGTATCAGCGTGAAGGTTACGACTTATTCGTTGCCATGATGGATTCCATCAAGGAAGAAACTGTTGGCTTCGTTTTCAACGCAGAAGTTGATGTTGAAATTGCCAAGGATGACAATGATGAACCAGTTAGTTTGCTTAAGGGTGCGCCAGCCCCGGCTGCAAGCAGGCCGTTAACTTACTCAGCGCCGAGTGAGACCGGCGAAGTTGTAGCTAAAGCTGCGCCTGGCTCAGATGCCTATGCAAACGTTGGTCGTAATGACGAATGTCCTTGTGGTTCTGGTTCGAAGTACAAGAAGTGTCACGGGAATCCAAACCAAAACTAATTACATTCCCCAGGTGAGTTGAGTTGCTCGCCATCTGCCGTCAATACCTTCTAGGCGCATTGCCAGTGCGTAAGACCTGTTTGGTGTTCCGAAAACGGCGCACACTTCTGCCACTCCATCGTCAGGTTCTGATACGTGGACGCTACGCACAATCAATCGGCGCATATCGTTTGCGTAGATGTGATTCTTCACTTGATTCAAAACTTCAAAAGTTAACCAGCGAGTCAGTTGTGTAGCTGGGCGTAGGCCATTCATAACTTCCACTAGCCCGTGGACTAGTCGAATGGACCACTGATGCGCCGATGGCAATTCAGATTTTGATGTATGTCGATGTTCGCTTTCATCGAGTGCGACCAAATGCGGCACTGGTGGTGCGTAGGCTAACGCGCTGCTGCCATTAATGGGAGCCCATTCAAGGGGCAGTGTTTCAAAAACTTTCGGTTTACGGTGTTTTGCAAGATCAATAACTTGTGCGATCTCTGCAAGTAGATGTTCGGCGTTTGCGCTTTCGTTATTTCTAGCAACCATGATTCCCCCTGGAACTTTCAATTACGTTGCGTAGCATGCAGTTGCTTGTGCGTGCCTTACGTAAGTAACAGGTATTTTCTATACTCCCGAGCTGCCTGTAATTAACTTTTTAAATCAGGAAAATTGAATTGTCAATAGTCATATTCCCTGCTGGGCATTTCCTGTGGATAACGCAACATAGTCACAAATCAGTCTGATACTTGAAGCAGATACCTAGTGGGGAAGCGGTGGATAACTTGAACCATAAACCCGAAAAATCTGATGGTGGTTTACTTTCAGAATTCCGACAAGTGCTGCAGTTGGCTAATCACAAACTGCTAAGTGAGCTACAACTCGAGCAGGCTGCTGAGGTTTTAGAGAACGTTCGATTTGAAAACTCTGCAGCCTCGTGGCTAGATCGGCTACCAAGTTCCGGAGCAAATGTCACTGTTGCAACCGTTCATCCGGAATGTCAGCAAGTAAGCGGCAGCCTATTGACCGCGAATGCTGCAGCTCTCGTTCTGGCAACTGATACGCATCGGATCATTTGTCTAAATTTGCATATCGTCTGGATATCTGGCCTGCAGGAGAAAGTGCACACTGGAAAACAGAATCCACTTGACCCATTTGTCGTACATCTGCTGCTGCAAGATTTAGTTGATCAACAAAACATCGAGACTTGGTTTCTTAATGGCGGTAAGACTTTTGCTGGGCGGCTCGTGCGCATGTTCCGCGATTCGGTTGAACTAAGTGTTGATCGGAATTTAATAACTCTAAAACTTGATCAAGTGGTTGCTGTGCGATCAAAGATCTGAACTACCTAGGGTGGCTCTTCAAAAATTCTGCTGTTCGTTGATATTGATCTGAAATGTATTTTTCAAGTTCGGTAGCTTCGACGCGCCACTGCCCCCGAACCCCGATTTTTATCGCAGGCAAATCGCCCGAGCGTACTAACGCGTAGACCTGTGCGGGCGCAATGTTAAGAATGTTTGCAACGTCTGCAAGCGTGATGAACCTAGTTGTCACTTAATGATGATTACCTATCAATTAGAAGATGGCATCTGGTTTTCCACAGGTTTGAAATTGGTCTGGCGACGACTCGCAGGAGTGTGTGAACATCAAAACAAGTTGCAAGGGGGAGCAATGGCAATTCCATTTCGTATTCGTGCCCAAGGTAATTCAAATCCGGCTCTTGTGCCAAATGTGAGTAGAAAAGTGAAACGAGATTTTCGTCTCTGGCTGGGCATTGGTTTACTGTTACTTTCAATTCTGGCAATCAGCCATCTAGTTTCCGCAGCTGGAGCTCGCACTGAGTCGGTAGCGCTAACACATGATGTTTTTGCTGGCGAGCAACTGACACGCGATGATCTTGAAGTTGTGCACGTTGCACTGCCTAGCGCTGGAAACTATGTGAACTCCATTGATTTTGCGCAGGGCATCAGGACCAATAGGAACATGTCTGCAGGTGAACTTATTCCAGTTTCGTTGCAGACAACTAGTTCTTCGACAAATTTAAGAAGCGTTAGTTTGCCGATTCAGGCGGGGCATCTACCCAATCTGCACTCTGGCGATTTAGTGGATATCTGGAGCACGCCAAGTGCTGATGGGCTGCAGCTTCCTGGCCCACCAGTTCTTTTGAGCAAGGCAGTAGCGATAGCTGAGGTACCCGCTGAGCTTGATCCAAATTCTGACACCGCCATAAGTGTCCTGCTGCCTAAAAAGCAAGTCGCAAAAGTAGTTGCCGCGCTTCGTGCTGGACAGATTGACATCGCTGTTATCGAACAAAGCGGAGGTAACAGTCCATGAAAGTTGCACTGGCATTAGGCAACACAGACTGGGAGGCTGATTTTGTTTCGGTTCTTTCGCATCCGATGCTGAATCTAAAAGTAGTGCGCCGGTGTGTTGATGGAATCGATTTATTAGCAGCCGTACAAGTTAATGAAATTGACGTGGTAATCGTAACCGATGAAACATTACGGATAGATGAAAATGCGCTCGCGCAGCTTCACGATGCAAACGCCGTTGTTGTTGCAATTTCGAATTCGATAGATCGATGGAACGATCTGGGTGTGCAAAAAGTAGTTGGATTTGACCACTCAGATTTATTCGCAATTGCCTTGCAAATATCTAAAATTGGCGCCCAAACAGAATCAACTCAACAGCAAGAAGCTTCAACGGAGCACACATTTATTTGTGTTGCTAGTTTCGGTGGCGGAGTCGGACGCTCACTTGTGGCTAAGGAACTGGGTTGGTGGGGTTCAAAGCAAGGTTCACAAACTTTAATCGTTGAGGGCGATACCTATGGCGCTTCACTTCAGCAAGAACTCAACTTGCCATCACTCAGTACAGACCTACTGCAACTGAGTCAATTAAAAGTTGCACCAGAGCGAAATAATTACGAGTTAAATGAACTTGCAGTGGTTGAAAAAAACTTGGTCATTGTGCCGGGGATATCCCATAGTTCGCTTTGGCCAGCTTTGCGCCGAGCACCGCTCGAGCGAATGTGGAAGCGGCTAATCAATTCCGGAAATGTCATCGTGGATGTTGGGCCATTATTTTGTCCAATCGAAAATTCGCAGCCCGAAGTAAATTTGGTGGATCGAGACGCCGTATCGCAATCAGCAATTTCAAATGCGAAAGTTGTTGTCTTATGTGCAATTGCGAATACAGTTTCGGTTACTCGGCTAATTCGCGGAGTTATTGATAATCAAGATGCCCTGCGCAATCAAGAGATCTATGTGGTTTTGAATCGGTGTCGTAACGGTAAATCGGCTACAGAATTATCACATTTGATTACAAGGCATACCGGAATCGAGCAGGTTGTCTGTCTGCCTGATGATTCCAATGCTTTGGAGCACGCGGAACTAAATTGCGATTTTCTAGCCAAAGTTCAACCAAAACATGAAATAACTCGACAGTTAAGCGAGCTAGCTCAAATGGTTTTCAAGAAAAATCACCAACCACTTACCCAAATTCAAGAACTACGATTGCAGCGCGCAACCGCAGCTTAATTACTTGAGGAAGTTTTGAATTCGGGTGATGCCTTCAATAAGGTCAGCATCGCCCAGTGCGTAAGACAAGCGAATGTAACCTGGCGTTCCAAAAGCTTCGCCTGGCACAACGGCAACTTCAACTTCATCCAAAATCAAAGCAGCTAGTTCGGCTGATGTATTTGCTACCTTGCCATTGAACTCGCGGCCCAAGACGCCTTTTACTGATGGGTAAACATAAAAAGCACCTTCAGGTTCTGGGCAGGTCACTCCATCAATTTCGTTGAGCATTGCTGTGATTAGCTTGCGACGACGGTCAAATGCCACCTTCATCTCATCTACTGCAGATAAATCGCCAGATACTGCAGCAAGAGCTGCAATCTGTGCCACGTTAGAAACATTCGATGTTGCATGTGACTGCAAGTTTGTTGCTGCCTTGATTACATCGTTTGGGCCAATCATCCAGCCAACGCGCCAACCGGTCATGGCGTAAGTTTTAGCAACACCATTTACGACGATGCACTTGTTGGCAAGTTCTGGAACAACAACGGGCATGGATGTGAATTCAGCATCACCGTAAACCAAGTGTTCATAAATTTCGTCAGTTACAACCCACAGACCTTTTTCAACTGCCCACTGTCCGATTGCTTCTACTTCGGCAGGCGAGTAGACCGCACCGGTTGGATTACTCGGTGAAACAAAAACCAATACTTTTGTATTAGGAGTTAGCGCGGCATCAAGTTGCGCAACGGAAGTTCGGTAACCAGTTGATTCATCAGTCATGATTTCAACCGGCACGCCACCAGCTAAGCGAATTGATTCTGGATATGTCGTCCAGTAAGGAGCTGGCAAAAGCACTTCGTCCCCTGGATCGAGCAAAGTTGCAAAGGCGTTGTACAAAGCTTGCTTGCCACCGTTAGTAATAAGAACCTGGCTAGCATCAACGGCATACCCAGAATCACGAAGTGTCTTGGCAGCAACAGCGGCCTTCAATTCGGGAAGTCCACCTGCTGGCGTGTAACGGTGCCATTTTGGATCGCTACAGGCATCGATTGCAGCTTTGACAATGTAGTGCGGTGTTGGAAAGTCTGGTTCACCTGCGCCGAATCCGATGACCGGGCGACCAGCGGCCTTTAAAGCTTTGGCTTTGGCATCAACAGCAAGGGTCGCAGATTCAGCAATCGCGCCAATTCGGGCAGAAATTCGAGGTTTTTCGCTACTCATACTGCAAGGTTAGTAGTTTGCGCATGCCCTTGCGAATTCGAGGTAATCGTTGCAAAGCATGAGAAATATCTGAGTGAGCCATTCTCAACTATCTCGGTTTTTACTTTGACGATTCTGGGCTACACTTGACACTCCGACACAATTCTTATTCTGCGCAAGCATGCCCAAAAGTGGTGCTGTTAGGCAGGGCAAGAATAGGCCGAGGGTCGTGGCTCAATTGGTAGAGCACTGGTCTCCAAAACCAGCGGTTGGGGGTTCGAGTCCCTCCGGCCCTGCTCGTGTGAGTAACTACTCACGCAAGTAGGAATTAAGTACAAAGCAAGACGAGAGGAAATCATGAGCACTGAGACCGCTGCGCGACAAAATGCATTTGCGCGCTTTGCATTGTTTCTGCGTCAGGTTGTTGCTGAACTTAAAAAAGTTGTTTGGCCGACCCGTGAACAGCTAATCACCTACACAACTGTTGTTGTAGTTTTCGTAACTGTACTTGCTTTAATAGTGGCAACAATGGACTTTGGCTTCACCAAAGCCGTACTAAAGATTTTCGGATAAGTAAGGAAACCCAGAGTGTCAGACCCAACTTTCTTGCAGGCAACTTCATCAGAAGATGAAGTGTCAGTAGATGCTGCGCAAATTGCAGAACCGATTGCCAACGATGACGCTGTGCAAATCACCGAGAACGATTACACCGGCTCTGCCGATGTAGATGTTGCTGGCGAAGTAGCAGATGATGCAACAGTTAGCTTTGACTTAAGCGCTGCAATCGAAGCTGAAATCGCTGGCGACTCTGCAGACGCAGAAGCAGCAACTATCGAAGCCGTTGAAGAAGCCGCGCCAGAACTTGAGGAAGATCCAGCCGAGGCATTCCGCACTCGCTTGTCACTTCTTCCTGGTGAATGGTATGTACTTCATTCCTACGCAGGTTTTGAAAATCGGGTTAAGCAAAACATCGAGACCCGCACTATTTCGCTATCGATGGAAGATTTCATTTTTGAAGTTGCTGTTCCAACAGAAGAAGTAACTGAAATCAAGAAAGACAAGCGTCAGGTTGTTAAGCGCAACAAGTTCCCAGGATATGTTCTTGTGCGCATGGATCTAACCGACGAATCTTGGGGTGCGGTTCGCCACACTCCAGGCGTAACTGGATTTGTTGGGCAGGGTCACAACCCTGCGCCACTAACTTTGGATGAAGCTTTTGGCATGCTTCGTCCGCCGGTTGAGAAGCCATTGGCAACTGTTGCTGCAGCAGGTAATTCTGCACCAGCGGCACGCGCCAAGGGTAATTCTGGACCGAAATTTGAGATCGATCTCAACATTGGCGATTCCGTCATGGTTGTGGACGGTCCATTTGCCACCCTGCATGCAACAATCTCAGAGATTAACTTGGATGCACAAAAAGTCGTGGGTCTGGTCGAAATTTTCGGCCGAGAGACTCCCGTGGAGCTGGGCTTCAACCAGATCCAGAAGAACTAAAAGAAAAAGGACGCAAAAGACATGGCCCCATCAAAAAAGGTCACCGGTCTGATCAAGCTACAGATCAAAGCTGGCGAAGCAAACCCTGCTCCGCCCGTTGGTCCAGCACTTGGCCAGCATGGTGTAAACATCATGGATTTCTGCAAGGCGTACAACGCTGAGACAGAAAGCCAGCGCGGTCAGGTGATTCCTGTTGAAATTACGGTTTATGAAGATCGTACTTTCACATTTGTCACCAAGACCCCACCGGCAGCAAAGTTAATTCTTAAAGCTGCTGGCATCGAAAAAGGTTCGGGAGTTCCGCATACCAACAAGGTCGCAAACATCACTAAAGACCAGGTACGCGAAATTGCTGCACAAAAGCTTGTTGATCTCAATGCAAACGACATTGATGCCGCAATGCTAATCATTGAAGGTACCGCTCGCTCTATGGGTGTAACCGTCAGTTAATCATCACGACAAGTGGGAGAACCTGCTTCAGGTTCTAACCACGACCTCCACAACAATCAAAGGAGAAAGAAATGAAGCACGGTAAGGCTTATAACAAAGCTGCCGCGACTATCGACAAAAATGCACTTTATAGCCCATTGGCTGCAGTGCGTTTAGCTAAGGCCGGCGCTACTTCAACTAAGTTCGATCAGACTGTTGAAATTGCGATGTTGCTTGGTGTCGATCCGCGTAAGGCAGATCAAATGGTGCGTAGCACTGTCAACCTTCCACACGGCACAGGCAAGACCGCTCGCGTCCTGGTCTTTGCTACCGGTGAAAAGGCTGACGAAGCACGCGCGGCTGGTGCTGACTTTGTTGGCTCTGACGATCTCATCGACAAAGTTTCAGGCGGTTGGACAGATTTTGATGCTGTCGTTGCAACCCCAGACTTGATGGGTAAAGTCGGTCGACTAGGTAAAGTTCTTGGCCCAAGAAACTTGATGCCAAATCCAAAAACTGGAACAGTCACTATGGATGTTGCCAAGGCAGTATCTGACATCATGGGTGGAAAGATTGAGTTCCGTGTTGATAAGCACTCGAACCTGCACTTCATCATCGGTAAGGCATCTTTCACCGAAGTTCAGCTTGTTGAAAACTATGCTGCTGCTTTGGATGAAATTTTGCGTATTAAGCCATCATCATCCAAGGGTCGTTACATCCGCAAGGCTGTAATCTCCAGCACGATGGGCCCTGGCATTCAGATTGATTCCAACCTGACTCGCAACCTGCTTGCTGAAGACGAAGACAACTAATAACTTCATTGAACTGGCCGGCACTTTTAGTGTCGGCCAGTTTTTTATTGCGTGAAAATTTTGGAAAATTTAAGCGGACTTCTTTGGTTTCTTCTTTATAAGTGACCCGTATTGATTTTCGGCTTCAGATTCGGCGATTCCAAGCATCGAAGCAACTGCGCCCCATCCTTGATCGAAATCGTAGGCTTCTTTGATAGCAACTTCCAGTTCAATCTGAGCTTTCTTCATGTTTTTTCGAGTTAGCTCGAGGGTGGAGAATATGCGGATAGCGTCCTTTGCTTCGTCAGAAAGCTCGTATTCGAATGCAAGTTGACTTGCCGCTTCGTAATCAAAATCATCATTTTCTGCTGGTTTCATGTTTATCACCGTAGGTATTTATCTCGGGCACGCATAGCGTGGAAAGTTACTAATTCACCTTCATGAATTCGAAAGGCGACTTCAAGTAGTTCGCCGGATCTGCTTGGCCCGATGATGAACTTAATGCCATCATCCTGATCAAATATTCGTAAAGGCAATCGAATGGCGTGCAAGATGTCGGCTTTTGCAATGCCGTGGCGTAACGCTGACGCTAAAACTCGGATACCTTTGCTGGGCATTCCAGCAAAGTAAATTGCACAAACCTATAAAACAACGTCAGACAAAGGAATGTCAATAGATTTTGCCTGTGGATTTTGTGTTGTACTCGCGTATTTTTATGAAATCCAGAAGAAACCTCAGTTTAAAGGTTCGAATAGCAGGTTATTTCTTCGCCGTTTTGACTCGCTACCCCCGAACCCCCTAAAGTTCTATTAACAAACCGAAGACCGCCGGTCATCAAGGGAACTTGGGAAACCAAGAACCTTGAGGCTAAGGCTCCACAACTGGAGCGCCAGCGCAGGTCAGATTGAGCGAAACGCTTTTAGCGTGTTGCCCCGCCTTACTTGCGCGGGGCTTTTTTTATTGTGGTGCCACGACATTCAAGGAGCATCATGGCACGCGCTGACAAGGCCGCTGCAGTTGCAGAAATCACGGAAGAATTCCGTGCTTCATCTGCTGCAGTGTTGACCGAGTACCGCGGTTTAACTGTGGGTCAACTAAAGGAACTTCGTCGTTCTCTTGGATCTGACACCACATACGCCGTTGTGAAGAACACATTGTCAAAGATTGCGGCAAAAGATGCTGGAGTTGTTGGTTTCGACGATTTACTCGTTGGCCCAACTGCAATTGCTTTTATTAAAGGCGACCCAGTAGCTGCTGCCAAAGGCTTAGACACCTTCGCTAAACAAAACCCGCTACTTGTTATCAAGGGCGGCATTTTGGATGGAAAATTCCTAACTGCCGACGATATCAAGAAGCTAGCCAAACTTGAATCACGTGAAGTTCTGTTGTCCAAGGTGGCTGGCGCTGCGAATGCTGCATTGGCGAAAGCTGCTGCATTGTTCCAGGCTCCGCTATCTCAGGTTGTTCGTACCGTCGACGCACTGCGCGCCAAGGTCGAAACAGAAACACCAGCAGTTGCAAGCGCACCTGCTGATTCAAGCGAACCAGCTGCATCTGATGTAGCTACCGAAAACGTTGAATCTGCCTCAGCACCCGTTGAGACAGAAACAGTTGCCGAAGCACCCGCTGAGGTAACAACGGACGCAACTGAAGCACCTGCCGATGAGGTAGTAGCCGAAGTTGCAACAGAAGAAAGTGCTGAAGCGCCCGCTGAAGCAGAAACGACCGAGGGCTAGGCCCCTCAACTAACAAAGGGCCTACTAGCCCCCGACTGGAAGGAAGCCATCATGGCTAAGCTCAGCACCGACGATTTAATCGATGCCTTTAAAGAACTGACTCTCATTGAGTTGTCAGAATTTGTTTCACAGTTCGAAGAAGTCTTCGGCGTAACCGCTGCAGCACCTGTTGCTGTCGCTGCTGCGCCTGCAGCCGGTGGCGGCGATGGCGCTGCTGCTGCTGAACAGGATGAATTCGATGTCATCCTTGAAAATGGCGGCGCACAGAAGATTGCCGTTATCAAGGAAGTTCGCGCTCTAACAAACCTAGGTTTGAAAGAAGCAAAGGACCTAGTTGAAGCCGCACCACAGCCAGTACTTGAGAAGGTCAAAAAGGATGCCGCTGAGGCAGCCAAGGCATCTCTTGAAGGCGCAGGCGCAACGGTAACCCTTAAGTAATTTATTTACTTTTAAGTGTGGGCAGATCCAATTGGATCTGCCCACACTTTTTTGTGCCCACTTCTCAACATTTCTTGCCTAGGTGCTTGACGGATGCCCGAAAGTAGGCAACGATGAGCAAGCAAGATAACTGCAAGACCCATCGAGCACTGCAAAATAAGGGTTTTTAGCCCGAATTGTAGGTAACGCTCACGCGGGAATTGCGCAAAACCGATGATAATCGGCCTTTTCACCTGGATCAGCTGTCCAGCACAGGGAAAAAGCCCGAAAAATCGAGGGTTTTTCGCAAAAAACTCCCTGCATTGGACAGCGGCAACCGCCTCTAGGTATGCTGTAACTTCGCCATACCCCAAAACAGACTAATCTTGTGCCTTTGTGCATTTGACTATGTCTACTTTGTTATGGCTTCACTAGCAGTTCGGAAGGAACACCCTTGGCATCCTCGCGCTCAACTTCCCGCAGTTCCACTGGCCCAAAGAGGGTCTCATTCGCAAAGATTCGTGAGCCTCTAGAAGCTCCAAATCTTTTAGCGCTTCAGATGGAATCATTCGATTGGTTACTTGGAAACGATGTGTGGAAAGCCCGCGTGGCTGCTGCACTTGAATCCGGCAACAGCGAAATTCCGCAGACCCCTGGTCTTGAAGATGTATTTTCTGAAATCAGCCCAATCGAGGATTACAACGGCCAGATGTCGTTGACCTTCACCGAGCCTGGCTTTGATGATCCGAAGTACACCGAAGATGAATGTCGCGATAAAGACATTACTTACTCGCAGCCACTGTATGTGAATGCAGAATTCATGAACAACGAGACTGGCGAAATCAAGAGCCAGACCGTATTCATGGGCGACTTCCCACTTATGACCAAGATGGGCACTTTCATAATCAACGGCACCGAGCGCGTAGTTGTTTCGCAGCTTGTTCGCTCACCTGGTGTTTACTTTGAAAGTTCAATCGACAAGTCTTCTGACAAAGATGTTTTCACCACAAAAATTATTCCTAGCCGTGGCGCTTGGCTTGAATTTGAAATCGATAAAAAGGACATCGTTTCAGTCCGTATCGATCGCAAGCGTAAGCAGCACGTAACTACCTTCCTAAAGTCACTTGGTCTAACCAACGAAGACATTCGCACCCAGTTCGGTGCTTACGAATCAATGATGAGCACCTTGGACAAAGACACAACCGTTACACAAGATGAAGCGTTGCTCGATATTTACCGCAAGCTGCGTCCAGGTGAACCACCAACCGTTGAAGCATCACGTAGTTTGCTAAACAACTTCTACTTCAATCCAAAGCGTTACGACATGGCAAAGGTCGGTCGTTACAAGGTCAATAAGAAGCTTGGTCTAACCACAGATCCAACCAAGACCGTTCTTGAAGTAAGCGACATTCTTGCAACTATCGAATACTTGGTGCGTTTGCATGCAGGCGAAACTGAATTCCAGTCAGAGCGTGGCACAACTCGTGTTGAAGTTGATGACATCGATCACTTTGGTAACCGTCGTCTGCGTACCGTTGGCGAACTAATCCAGAATCAGATTCGTACCGGTCTTTCTCGTATGGAGCGCGTAGTTCGCGAACGCATGACTACTCAGGATCCAGAAGCGATTACTCCGCTTACCTTGATCAACACTCGTCCAGTCATTGCAGCAATCAAGGAGTTCTTCGGAACTTCACAGTTGTCACAGTTCATGGATCAGACCAACCCACTTTCAGGCCTTACCCACAAGCGTCGTTTGTCAGCGCTTGGTCCCGGTGGTTTGTCTCGTGAGCGCGCAGGCTTCGAAGTCCGCGACGTTCACCCATCGCACTACGGTCGTATGTGTCCGATTGAAACTCCTGAAGGTCCAAACATTGGTCTTATCGGCGCGCTTTCAACATTCGCTCGCATCAACGCATTCGGTTTCGTCGAGACTCCTTACCGCAAGGTTTCAAAGGGTAAAGTCACCGACAAGATTGAGTACTTAACTGCCGACGAAGAAGACTTGCACGTTATCGCGCAGGCTAACTCGCTACTTAATGAAGACAACACCTTCCAGGATCAGCGCGTGCTGGTTCGCACAAAGGGCGGCGAAGTCGATTACGTAACTGGCGACGAAGTTGACTTCATGGACGTTTCACCACGTCAGATGGTTTCTGTTGCAACAGCAATGATTCCGTTCCTTGAGCACGACGATGCAAACCGCGCACTCATGGGTGCCAACATGCAGCGTCAGGCTGTGCCGTTACTTCGCGCTGAATCACCATTCGTTGGTACCGGCATGGAATACCGCGCAGCTAAAGATGCTGGCGATGTAATCGTTGCAACTGGTAGCGGCGTCATCACTGAAGTCTCAGCTGACTCAATCTCGGTTGAAGAAGATGCTGGCAAGCATGTTACTTACGCACTTCGTAAGTTCAGCCGGTCAAACCAGGGCACTTGCTACAACCAGAAGCCAATCGTTAACGAAGGTGACCGTGTTGAAGATGGTCAAATTCTGGCTGACGGTCCAAGTACTGACAACGGTGAAATGGCTCTTGGTCGTAACCTACTCGTGGCATTCATGCCATGGGAAGGTCACAACTACGAAGACGCGATCATTTTGAATCAGCGTTTGGTACAAGACGATGTTCTTTCATCGATCCACATCGAAAAGCATGAAATCGATGCTCGCGATACCAAGCTTGGTCCAGAAGAAATTACTCGTGATCTTCCGAATCTTTCAGATGAAGTTCTAGCCGATCTCGACGAGCGTGGCATCATCCGCGTTGGCGCCGATGTTGTGCCAGGCGATCTTCTTGTTGGCAAGGTAACTCCTAAGGGTGAAACCGAACTAACTCCAGAAGAGCGTTTACTTCGTGCTATCTTCGGCGAGAAAGCGCGTGAAGTTCGCGACACCTCACTTAAGGTGCCACATGGTGAATCCGGAAAAGTTATTGGCGTTCAGGTCTTCTCATCTGAAGACGGTGACGAACTAGCTCCTGGTGTTAACCAGATGGTTCGTGTCTACATCGCGCAGAAGCGCAAAATCACGGCAGGTGACAAACTTGCTGGCCGTCACGGTAACAAGGGTGTTATTGCCAAGATTCTTCCACCGGAAGATATGCCATTTTTGGAAGATGGAACCCCTGTTGATGTGATCTTGAACCCACTTGGTGTTCCTGGTCGTATGAACATTGGTCAGATTCTTGAATTGCACCTTGGCTGGATTGCGTCACAGGGTTGGGAAATCGAAGGCGAGCCTGCTTGGGCAGAGCATTTGATTAAGTCCGGCCACAAGTCGATTCCGCCACGCACAAATCTTGCTACTCCAGTTTTCGATGGTGCTCGCGAAGAAGAAATCACCGGCTTGTTGTCATCAACTTTGAAAACTCGTGAAGGTCTAACTTTGGTTGGCGAAAACGGAAAGGCTAAATTGTTCGACGGCCGTTCCGGTGAGCCATTCCCAGGCGAGATTTCAGTTGGCTACGCATACATCTTGAAACTTCTCCACTTGGTAGACGACAAGATCCACGCACGTTCAACCGGTCCTTACTCAATGATCACGCAACAGCCGCTCGGTGGTAAAGCACAGTTCGGTGGTCAGCGCTTTGGTGAAATGGAAGTTTGGGCGCTTGAGGCATACGGTGCTTCATACGCACTTCAGGAACTCCTAACCATCAAGTCTGACGATGTACTTGGTCGTGTTCGGGTATACGAGGCAATTGTTAAGGGTGAAAACATTCCTGAGCCAGGCATCCCAGAGTCATTCAAGGTGCTTATCAAAGAAATGCAGTCACTATGTCTCAACGTCGAAGTACTTTCAAGCGATGGTCAAGCAATCGAATTGCGCGACACCGCTGAAGAAGTCTTCCGCACTGCTGAAGAACTAGGTATCGATCTGTCGCGCCGCGAGGCACTCAGCGTCGAAGAAATCTAATCTTCGCTTAAGTATCCGTCCCAAAAAGTTTTAAAAGAAATAGAGGAAACAAAGTGCTAGACGTAAATGTCTTCGACGAATTGCGAATTGGTCTTGCTGGTGCTGAACACATCCGAGCTTGGTCACATGGTGAGGTTAAGAAGCCTGAAACCATCAACTACCGCACACTTAAGCCTGAGCGCGATGGCCTGTTCTGTGAAAAGATCTTCGGTCCAACTCGCGACTGGGAATGTTACTGCGGTAAGTACAAGCGCGTGCGTTTCAAGGGCATCGTTTGTGAACGATGTGGCGTTGAAGTAACTCGCTCAAAGGTTCGCCGCGAGCGCATGGGTCACATCGAACTTGCTGCTCCAGTAACCCACATTTGGTACTTCAAGGGTGTGCCAAGTCGTCTTGGTTACCTACTTGACCTTGCGCCAAAAGACTTGGAAAAGGTTATCTACTTCGCCGCTTACATGATCACCGAAGTTGATGAAGCAGGTCGTCGTGAAGATCTGCCAACTTTGGAAGCACGACTAAGCGAAAAGAAGAAGAACCTAACCAATAAGCGCGATGTAATCATCAACGAGCGTTTGCAGAAGATGGAAGAAGATCTTGGCGAGCTAGAAGCTGAAGGCGCGAAGGCTGATGTAAAGCGTAAAGTTCGCGAATCAGGCGAGCGTGAAGTGGCCGGTGTTCGCAAAAAGTCTGATCAGGAAATCGATCGCCTAGATCGCGTCTTCGATCGCTTCCGCACACTAAAGGTTCAGGATCTTGAAGGTGACGAAATTCTTTACCGCGAAATGCGCGAGAACTTCGGTCGCTACTTCAAGGGCGGAATGGGCGCAGCTGCAATCCAGCATCGCCTACAAACTTTCGATCTTGCTGCTGAAGCAGAAAAGCTTAAAGACATAATTCAGCACGGTAAGGGTCAAAAGAAGACACGTGCGCTAAAGCGCCTCAAGGTTGTCAATGCATTCCTTTCAACCGGTGGTTCACCGGCAGCTATGGTGCTAGACGCCGTTCCGGTTATTCCACCAGATCTACGTCCAATGGTTCAGCTAGATGGTGGCCGTTTCGCTACTTCAGACCTGAACGATTTGTACCGCCGCGTTATCAACCGCAACAACCGCTTGAAGCGTCTTCTAGATCTTGGCGCTCCTGAAATTATTGTTAACAACGAAAAGCGTATGCTTCAGGAATCTGTAGATGCGTTGTTCGATAACGGTCGTCGTGGTCGCCCAGTAACTGGTCCGGGTAACCGTCCACTTAAGTCACTTTCAGACATGCTTAAGGGTAAGCAAGGTCGTTTCCGTCAGAACTTGCTCGGAAAGCGCGTTGACTACTCAGGTCGTTCCGTAATCGTTGTTGGTCCACAGCTCAAACTGCATCAGTGTGGTTTGCCAAAGCAGATGGCACTTGAACTTTTCAAGCCATTCGTTATGAAACGCCTAGTTGACCTAAATCATGCACAGAACATTAAGAGTGCAAAGCGCATGGTTGAACGTCAGCGTTCAGTTGTTTGGGATGTTTTGGAAGAAGTAATTACTGAACATCCAGTTTTACTTAACCGCGCACCTACGCTGCACCGTTTGGGTATCCAGGCTTTCGAACCACAGTTGATCGAAGGCAAGGCAATCCAGATTCACCCACTCGTATGTACTGCGTTCAACGCTGACTTCGACGGCGACCAGATGGCTGTGCACGTTCCACTATCTGCTGAAGCTCAGGCTGAAGCGCGCGTCTTGATGCTTTCGACAAATAACATTTTGTCGCCAGCAAACGGTCGCCCGGTTACTTCACCGACTCAGGACATGGTTCTTGGTTTGTACTTCCTTACTCGTGAACAAACTGGCGGCATTGGCGAAGGCCAAATCTACAGTTCTGTTTCTGAAGCAGTTATGGCTTTTGATTTGCATGGCGTTGGCCTACAGAGCAAGGTAAAGATTCGCTTTACCGATGTTGTGCCACCAGCTGATCAAACACCTGCTGGTTGGACACCGGGAGATACTCTCGTTCTTGAAACTACATTGGGTCGCGCACTGTTCAACGAAGCATTGCCAGAAGACTACCCATACGTGAATGTTGAAGTTAAGAAGTCAAAGCTTGGCGAAATCGTAAATGACTTGGCTGAGCGTTACCCGAAGGTTCAGGTTGCGGCGACTCTTGATGCACTCAAGGATGCTGGCTTCCACTGGGCAACTCGTTCAGGTGTGACAATCTCATTCGCTGACGTTGTGGCTCCAGAGTCAAAGGGCGCTCTTCTTGCTGAAGCAGAAGAGAAGGCTGAAAAGATTCAAAAGCAGTACGACCGCGGTTTGATTGCGGACTCTGAGCGTCGTCAGGAACTTATCGAAGTATGGACAGACACCACTAACAAGGTTGCTGACGCTATGACTGCGAACTTCCCTGAGACCAACCCAGTCTGGATGATGGTTAACTCTGGCGCTCGAGGCAACATGCTTCAGATTCGTCAGATCGCCGGTATGCGTGGCCTTGTGGCTAACCCGAAGGGTGAGATTATTCCTCGCCCAATCAAGAGCAACTTCCGTGAAGGGTTGTCAGTACTTGAGTACTTCATCTCGACTCACGGCGCTCGTAAGGGTCTTGCTGATACCGCGCTTCGTACCGCTGACTCGGGTTACCTAACTCGTCGTCTTGTTGACGTTTCACAGGATGTCATCATTCGTGAAATCGATTGTGGATCTGAACGCGGTTTGGTTAAGAGCCTTACCGATAGTCACTTGGATACCTCGATCGCATCACGTTGCTTAGCTGAAGATGTAGTTGTTGCTGGGAAGACACTTTATGCAGCAGGCGATGACCTAGGCATTCTAGATCTTGATGTAATCGTGGCCGCTGGCGTTGAGGAAGTAAAGGTTCGCTCAGTACTTACCTGCGATAGCCGTTACGGTACTTGCGCTAAGTGCTACGGTCGCTCACTTGCAACTGGCAAACTTGTTGACATCGGTGAAGCCGTTGGCATCATCGCCGCTCAGTCAATCGGTGAACCAGGTACACAGCTAACCATGCGTACCTTCCACACTGGTGGCGCTGCCTCAGATGGTGGTGACATCACACACGGTCTACCGCGCGTTGTCGAGTTGTTTGAAGCACGTACGCCTAAGGGTGTTGCGCCAATCAGCGCAGCAACTGGTCGTATCCGCATTGATGACACGGACAAGATTCGCAAGATTATTGTTATCCCAGATAACGGTGACGAAGAGTTGTCATACCCAGTGCCACGTCGTGCGAAGTTGGCGACAATCGATGGAACTCGCGATGGTCGCACTCTGGCAGATGGCGACACAGTTCAGGCTGGTCAGCCGCTTCTAGTTGGTAAGCCAGATCCGAAGGAAGTTCTGCGTATTCGCGGTCCACGCCAAGTTCAGATCCACCTCACCGACGAAGTTCAGGAAGTGTATCGCTCGCAGGGTGTATCTATTCACGATAAGCACATCGAAGTTATCGTGCGTCAGATGCTAAAGCGTGTGGTCATTGTTGAACAGGGTGACTCGTCGTTCCTAACTGGTGAACTTGTTGAACGTAGCGCCTACGAGACGGCTAACCGTCAACTAGTTACTGAGAACAAGGGCCAGTCAGCTTCAGCTCGTCCAGAGTTGATGGGTATCACCAAGGCATCACTTGCTACCGAATCATGGTTGTCGGCTGCATCGTTCCAGGAGACCACTCGTGTTCTTACTGACGCTGCAATCAATGGCAAGCGCGATCCGTTGCTTGGCCTGAAGGAAAACGTCATCATCGGTAAGTTGATTCCTGCCGGTACCGGACTTCCGCGCTACCGCAACGTTAAGGTCGAACCAACCGAAGAAGCTAAGGCTGCAGTTTATGCAACCATGAGCTCCTACGATGCTTACGAGATGCCTGACTTCGGTTCTGGCACTGGTGAAGCAGTTCGTTTGGACGATCTTGATTATGGTCGCGCAAATAACTAATCAGTAATACTTTTAAGTGGGGTCGAGTTTTTACTCGGCCCCACTT
>JBAXKB010000001.1:0-87496 GCA_037137575.1 Actinomycetes bacterium | reverse complement strand
CACGGCCACGAAGAGTTGCAACATTATTTTGGGTTGCGCCATGTTGCCACATTTCAGTATGCATAGCTGGGGCAAAAACTACTGGGCAAGTAGCCGTTAGTAAAACATTTGTCAGCACATCATTTGCAGAACCTGACGCTGCCCTTGAAAGTAAGTCGGCTGTTGCTGGAGCCACAATAATTAAGTCGGCATTTTGTCCGATGTGCACATGCGGAACTTCTGCGACACTTTCCCACAAATCGGTAATTACTGGATTTCCAGATAGTGCTTCCCATGTGGCGGCGCCAACAAAGTTAAGTGATGCGGCAGTTGGGACAACATGAACTTTGTGACCCGCTTCAGTAAGCAGGCGCAATAGGCTAGCAATTTTGTAAGCAGCAATTCCACCGCCAACACCGAGAACGATGTTGAGTGGGCGATTTTGATTAGTCACAATTACTCCCGGAAGCGGGACGGAATTTAGGAAACGGTCTCAGGTTCGATAGTTAGCTTGCCTTCGTTGATTTCGCGAAGGGCAATTGAAAGAGGCTTTTCCTGGTTACCAGATTCAACTAACGGGCCAACATACTCAAGCAGGCCTTCGCCAAGCTGTGAGTAGTAAGCGTTGATCTGACGAGCGCGCTTTGCTGCGTAAATTACGAGGGCATACTTCGAATCGGCGACAGCAAGTAAATCGTCGATAGGTGGATTGGTAATGCCTTCAGGTGCGGCAGCGGTCACGGGGACTCCTTAGAGAAAAGAAAACTACTTTAGAAATGATACCAACTCAGTGGCTGCCTGCGCGACATCGTCATTTGTGATGGAATAATCAAAGAATCCTGCCGAATCTAGTTCATGCTGGGCTGTGGCAAGGCGAATTGCCACTTCTTCTGGGGTTTCAGTCCCGCGCCCCGCCAACCGGCTTTCTAAGTCACTCCAAGACGGCGGGGTCAAGAACACTAAAACCGCATCCGGCATGGATTTACGCACCTGTCTGGCGCCTTGAAGTTCAATTTCTAGAAGTACTGGGACATCTTGCGCGAGTTTGTCTTCTACGGGCTTTCGTGGTGTGCCATAGCGATTTCCAGCGAATTCAGCCCATTCAAGCAGATTGTCTTCACTGATCAACTGATCAAAGGCCTCATTTGTGACGTAAAAATAATTGACGCCATCTACTTCACCAGGGCGAGGCTGGCGTGTTGTTGCGGAAACCGAAAGCCAAGTTTGTGGCATCTCTTTGAGCGCTGCTTGAATAACTGAACTTTTCCCAACCCCACTAGGACCAGAGAGCACTACCAGATGAGTTGCCATGTCTGTCCTTTCTGTTGGTTAGTGCGGTCAGTACTGATAGTACCTTGCGCCGGTAACAACTTAATTTGAAATTGTGGCGGCAATCGCTGCCGCGGCCTGCGCAATGTTGCCGGCCGCGGTAATTGGTCGCCCGATTACCAAAATGTTTGCGCCATCAGCTAGTGCCTGCGCCGGCGTGGCAATGCGCTTTTGATCGCCAGCATCGCTTCCCGCTGGACGAACACCAGGTGTGATTAGCACGATGTCAGCACCGACTGCATTACGTACCGCTGCCACTTCTTGCGGTGAACAAACAATTGCGCGAGCACCTGCATCCACTGACTGCTTAGCGAGATTAACCACAATTTCTTGGGCATTGCCGGCCCAACCCATTTTTGTTAACTCTTCTTGATCTAGCGACGTCAAAATTGTTACCGCAGTGATTAGCGTGTTTGGTAGAGCTTCTGCGGCAGCGGCAATCATGTGCGCACCACCTGATGCATGAACCGTTAAATACTTTGGGTCAAGCGCAGCAACACTTCGAGCAGCGCCCGAAACAGTTGCTGGTATGTCGTGCAATTTCAAGTCAAGGAAGATGTCGCAATCTGAAACTTCCCGAACACTAGTTACCGAACTGTGGCCATCGCGAAGAAATACTTCTAGGCCAACTTTCAAAACTTCAACATACGGCGATGCTTGCCGCGCCCAATCTTGCATTGTGGCTAAATCAGGAGCGTCTAAGGCAACTGCGATTGGTGCTTTTGTCATTGATTAACCTGCCTGGTGCGCTTTGCCGATAACTTCACGAACACTTTGGTAACCGCGTTTTTCTAATTCGGTACCCAACTCGCGTGCGATACGCCATGGTGCGCTTGGGTCACCGAACACAACTGTGCCAATGCTGAGTGCGCTTGCACCTGCTGCTAAAAATTCGAGTGCGTCGTGACCATTACGAATTCCACCCATGCCAAGAATTGGCGTGTCAGGTAGCGCTGCGTGCACTTGATAAACGGCGCGAACTGCAACCGGACGAATCGCTGGCCCAGAAAGGCCACCAGTTTTACCGCCAAGCATTGGTTTCATCGCATCTACATCAATCACCATGCCAAGCAGAGTGTTAATCATGGATAAACCGTCGGCGCCTGCCTCAACAACACTTTGGGCAATGGAAACAATATCGGTTACATCTGGAGTGAGTTTGGCCAAAATTGGGGTTTCGTCATTCCATTCACTTCGCACAGTGCGAATGACATCGCTTGCTGATTCGTGATTGCAGGCAAACACCTGACCGCGGCTTTCCACATTCGGACAAGAGATGTTTACTTCAAGAGCTGCGATTCCGGGCACATCGCGCAATCTACGCGCGAGTTCGCCGAACTCAGCAACACTGCCACCAGCGATGGAAACGATGGTGGTCACACTATTTTCGGTTAACCAAGACAAATCTTTTTCAATGAACGCCTCGATACCAGGGCCCTGTAATCCAATGGAATTAAGCATCCCACTTGGAGTTTCAGCCATACGTGGTGTTGGCCGACCAGAGCGGGCATTAAGCATGATGCTTTTGGTGACAACACCGCCCAATGTTGATACGTCGCCAAACTGAGCTAGTTCACGCCCAGCTGCCGCGCAACCTGATGCAGTTAACGTCGGCGCAGCTAACTTGAGTGAGCCAAGTGAAGTTGAAAGATCAACACTCATTAATGGCCTCCTGGGATGGGAGCACCAACGGCGTCAGATGGCACAGTGTGCACATCATCCCAACGAACACGATCGCCGCGGAAAACTGGACCTTCAACACATGAGCGAACCATTCGGGTTTGGCCATCTTCACCGATAACCGGCAAAACGCAAGTCATGCAAACGCCGATTCCACAAGCCATCGCTTCTTCAACTGCGCACTGACTAAACACACTGTGTTCAGTTGAGACATTTGCAACTGCTCGAAGCATCGGCATCGGGCCACAAGCATAAACGGCCTGCGCCCCAGATTGTCCGATAATTTCAGGCAGCACATCCGTTACCCGACCACGGATTCCAGATGAGCCATCGTCAGTAGTCACGGTGACATTGTCGGCATCACGCTTTAAATCGAGTACGCCATACAGGCGCTCCCCTGTTGCCGCACCCAAAATAACTTCAACATGGCAGCCCATGTTTTTCAAGGCGCGAGCGAGCATGCCCATAGGCGCACTTCCGTACCCGCCTGCAACCAGCACGCAAGGTACTGCTGCGCGAGGCAAGATGAATGGGGTGCCAAGAGGCGCGATGATGTCGATTTCAGCGCCAGCTTGTTGCTTGGCCAGCCACTCGGTGCCAGCTCCATGTTCAGCGAAGATAACTTCAATCGATTCACCTGGTGTTGCATTGTGAATCGAGAAAGCACGACGCAAAAGCATTGAACTGTTATCCCCGCCAACTGCAATAGCTACGAAATGTCCCGGCACTACCGCATCCGCAATAGAAGGCGCACGCAACACCATGTGCCAATAAGCACCAACTCGAGTAATCGAGGTGATGTTGCTGGTGATCTGCTGGGAACTACTCATTGTTATCTGCTAACAGTTTATTCAACTCAGCCACGTGTTCCTGGATGGATTTAACGGCTAATGGTCCGCGCCGTAACGATTCGATGCCTTGTACAGCTGCCGCTAACCCTTGCACCGTGGTGATTGATGCAGTTCCTGTTAATACGGCCGCAGTTCGAATTTCGTAGCCATCACGACGTGCGCCAGTTCCGTATGGAGTGTTTACAACCAAATCCACATCGCCGGCCATAATCGCATCCACAGTTGTTGGCGTACCATCTTCGCCGCGCCCTTCGAACTGCTTACGAACGATTTCGCTCTTGATGCCATGGCGAGACAAAATTTCCGAAGTTCCTTTTGTGGCTAAAATCCGGAATCCTAAGTCTGCAAGTCGCATAACCGGGTACAACATAGTGCGCTTATCGCGATTCGCTACAGAAACAAAAACTGTTCCACTTGTTGGCAGACCATCTCGATAAGCAGCTAACTGTGATTTAGCAAAGGCAGTACCGAAATCACTATCTATGCCCATAACTTCGCCTGTTGATTTCATTTCTGGACCAAGAACCGTATCGACACCCATGAATCGACCGAACGGCAGAACGGCTTCCTTCACGCTGATCGGACATCCTTGTGGCGCATCGCCACCATCGCCAACAGGGCGCAAGAAACCGGTGCTGCGCAGTTGCGCGATTGTGTCGCCCACTGCAATTCGCGCGGCAGCTTTAGCAAGTGGAATTCCAGTTGCTTTGGAAACAAATGGCACTGTGCGTGATGCGCGCGGATTAGCTTCAAGGACATACAACGTGTCTGCGTGCAACGCATACTGCACGTTGAGCAAGCCGCGTACGCCTACCCCCTTGGCGATTGCCTCAGTTGATTGACGAATACGCGCTACTTCAGCGGCGCCGAGGGTAAATGGTGGCAGTGCGCAAGCAGAGTCACCTGAGTGAATACCTGCTTCTTCGATGTGTTCCATAACGCCACCGAGGTAAAGTTCGGTTCCGTCATACAGCGCATCAACATCAATCTCGATTGCATCATCCAAGAAACGATCAACTAGAACTGGGCGCTGCGGATCAATCTCAGTTGCGCGCAATAGGTAGTCGCTGAGCATGGACTCGTCGTAAACGATTTCCATCCCGCGCCCACCCAGAACGTATGACGGGCGGACCAATACTGGGTAACCAATGTCGTCGGCAATAATTTTTGCCTCGTCAAACGAGGTAGCCATTCCATGCTTCGGCGCAGGCAGCCCAGCTTGGGCCAAAACTTTGCCGAATGCACCGCGCTCTTCGGCAAGTTCAATTGCAGCCGGCGAAGTACCAAGAATTGTGATGCCAGCATCTTGCAAGCCTTGCGCTAAGCCAAGTGGAGTTTGGCCACCGAGCTGAGTAATAACACCAACGACTGGTCCGGCCAGCATTTCCGCATGAATTACTTCAAGGACATCTTCAAGAGTTAGTGGCTCGAAATACAAGCGACTTGATGTGTCATAGTCCGTTGAAACGGTTTCTGGATTGCAGTTAATCATGATGGTGTCGAAACCGCGTTCACGAAGTGTGAGCGAGGCATGGACACACGAATAATCGAACTCAATGCCCTGGCCGATTCGGTTTGGTCCAGAGCCCAAAATAATCACCGCTGGATTTTCGCGCGGTGCTACTTCAGTTTCTTGGTCGTAAGACGAGTAGTGATACGGAGTTGTTGCCGCAAACTCAGCCGCACAAGTATCAACTGTTTTGAATACTGGCCGTAAATCAAGAGTGTGACGAAGTGCGCGAATTTCAGCTTCTGTAGTTTTACGAATAGCCGCGATCTGCTTATCTGAGAAACCATGTTGTTTTGCGTGGAATAACACTTCGCGATTCAAAGCTGGAGCAGCTGCTGTTTCGCGAGCAACTTCACAAAGTAAAACAATCTGATCTAGAAACCATGGGTCAATCTTTGTTGCGCCGAACACAGTTTCAACTGTTGATCCCGCCCAAAGTGCCTGCTGTACAAGGTTAAGTCGCCCATCATGTGGAACTTTCATGCGCTCAAGCAAGTCAGCAACATCTATCTGTGCTGGCTCGCTTGCCCAGTCGAAAATTGCTTCTTTCTTCTCAATGGAACGAAGTGCTTTTTGCAAACTCTCGGTGAAGTTACGACCAATCGCCATAGCTTCGCCAACAGATTTCATAGTTGTTGTGAGGGTTTGGTCTGCATTCGGGAATTTTTCAAAAGCGAATCGTGGCACTTTGACTACGACATAGTCAAGTGATGGTTCAAACGACGCCGGTGTTTCTTTGGTGATGTCATTTGGAATTTCATCTAGTGTGTAGCCAATCGCCAAGCGAGCAGCAATTTTTGCAATCGGGAATCCGGTTGCTTTACTTGCCAGTGCTGAAGAGCGAGAAACTCGTGGGTTCATCTCGATGACGATGATGCGACCATCTTCGGGATTTACTGCGAACTGGATGTTACAACCACCAGTGTCCACCCCAACGGCGCGAATAATGTCGATACCAAGGTCGCGAAGTTTTTGGTACTCGCGATCAGTAAGTGTCATGGCCGGGGCGACAGTGATTGAGTCGCCAGTGTGCACACCCATTGGGTCCACATTCTCAATGGAACAAATGACCACAACATTGTCGTGATGGTCGCGCATAAGTTCGAGTTCGTATTCTTTCCAGCCAATAATTGATTCTTCTAGCAAAACTTCAGTGGTTGGACTTGCCTGTAATCCAAGACCAGCGATGCTATGTAAATCTTCTTCGTTGTAGGCAATACCTGAGCCAGCGCCACCCATAGTGAACGACGGACGAACAACAACTGGGTAGCCCAATTCTTTAACACCGTCAAGGCAGTCCTGCATCGTGTGACAAACAAACGAGTTAGCACTTTCGCCACCAATTTGCTCAACAATAGTTCGGAAGATTTCGCGGTTTTCGCCGCGTTCAATTGCTTCAACATTCGCGCCGATTAGTTCCACATTGAATTTATCCAGGACGCCATTAGCGTGCAATGACATTGCGGTATTTAGCGCAGTCTGCCCGCCAAGCGTTGGCAGCAACGCATCTGGACGCTCGCGTTCAATAATGCTGGCTACAATTTCTGGCGTAATTGGTTCGATGTATGTTGCATCAGCAAATTCGGGATCAGTCATGATGGTTGCTGGGTTACTGTTAACCAAAATTACCCGCAGACCCTCAGCCTTTAAGACTCGACAAGCCTGCGTTCCGGAATAATCGAATTCGCAGGCCTGGCCGATAACAATTGGCCCAGAGCCAATTACCATTACTGACTTAATGTCTTCACGACGCGGCATTAGCGAACACTCTCCATCAATTGAACGAACCGATCAAATAAATACGCTGAGTCATGCGGACCCGCGGCAGCTTCAGGGTGATACTGAACACTGAATGCTGGAACATCTAGACATTCCAACCCTTCGACAACATCGTCATTCAAACAAACATGGCTTACGCGCACTGTTCCAAATTCAGTAGTGCTGTCGCGATCAATCGGCGCATCAACAGCAAAGCCATGGTTGTGCGCAGTTACTTCCACTTTGCCAGTGGTGCGATCCATAACTGGCTGGTTAATTCCGCGATGTCCATAACGAAGTTTGTAGGTGCCAAAGCCCAGCGCCCGACCCAGAATCTGATTGCCAAAGCAGATGCCAAACAGTGGACGCTTAACACCAAGCGCTGCTTTCACAATTTCAATCGCATGCGACGCAGTTGCTGGATCACCAGGGCCATTAGAGATAAAGACGCCGTCAGGCCCAGCCGCTAAGAATTCTTCGATCGCGCAATCAGCAGGCATTACATGTACTTCAATCCCGCGCTGGGCCATAAGCGTGGGGGTCATTGACTTGATTCCAAGATCAAGAGCTGCGACCTGATACTTCTTTTCCCCAACTGCCGGCACAACATAAGCAGACTTTGTGGAAACCGTTTGCGAGAAACTGGCTCCTGCCATTTCCGGAACGGCGCGCACTTTTGCCAGCAGCGTTTCGATTGGCTCGCTAGCAAGTTCGCCGCTAAAAATTCCAACACGCATTGCGCCTTGTTCACGCAAGTGTCGGGTCAAGGCGCGCGTATCAATTCCGCTGATGCCAACAACGCTCTGGGCAGTCAAAGCTTCGTCAAGCGATTTTGTTGAGCGCCAGTTTGAAACTCGGCGGGCCGGATCACGCACAACGTAGCCGGCAACCCAAATTTGTGCTGACTCGTCGTCTTCGTCATTCCAACCCGTGTTTCCGATATGTGGCGCAGTCTGGACTACAACCTGCCCACAATACGATGGGTCGGTGATTGTTTCTTGGTAACCGGTCATCCCTGTTGAGAACACCGCCTCACCAAATGCGCTACCTGTTGCACCATAAGACTGGCCGGAATAAACCTGACCATCCTCTAGTACTAAAACGGCCGATGTCATGCACTCACTCCATTCACCAATTCACGTGCTGATTTCAAAAACTCTTCATGATCGCTGTTGCGATTGATTCGCAATCCGGTATCTATGCTTTGATCGCCCAGCGTCCAAGTCAGGATTACCATTCCCTGCGGCTCCACTACGTCGCCGGCAATTCCTCGACCAGTTCGAACTGCGGTTAGATCGGCTTTAGGTAGCCACAAACTGAAATCCGCATCATCTTTGATGAATATTCCGTCACTATTCACACTAGCGACTACGCCTCGTGGCGTACCAAGTGCATGCACAGTAATTCGATTCAACCACTGACCGCTTACGGTTGAGCCAGCGAACCGAGATTCAAATGCGTCCGTTACTGCTATCGAATTGGCTGGCACTGTGGATTCTGGCGCAGGTAAATGTGAAAACTTCTTTGCTTTTCCAAGCCAAGCCCGACGCATCCCCCAAATGGCCAATCCAATAATCGCAATTACTGCAAGAGTAAAAATAATCCGGGAAGTCACATGAGTTACAGGGGCCGAGTGCGGCTCGAGGTGAAGCAGAGTTGTCACACCAACTTTCCATCTAGAACTGTTGGCAAGCCGTTAAAGAAAGTTGCCCGCACCGTGCCTGGCAAGGTGTAGCCCGCAAATGGCGTATTGCGACTTGCACTTACTGAGTTCTCAGCGGCAATCAAAACTTCAGTATTTGGATCAAACAGTGCAATGTGCGCAGGTGCACCTACAACAAGGGCTTGGCCTTGGGTAGCGACCCGACCAATTTGTGCCGGTGCGTAAGACATGCGCTCGCCAACCTGCTGCCAAGTTAGTAAGCCGGTTTTTACCATCGTTGCGTGCACAACCTGAAGCGCGGTTTCTAACCCGGTCATACCAAAAGCTGCGGCAGACCATTCACAATCTTTATCTTGCGCGGCATGTGGAGCGTGATCTGTTGCAACGATGTCGATGGTGCCATCGGCTAGACCTTCGCGAACTGCTTCGACATCGGCTTGCGTACGAAGCGGTGGATTTACTTTGAATACTGGGTTGTAGCTGGTTGCTAGTTCGTCAGTCAGGATTAAGTGATGCGGGGTAACTTCAGCGGTTACTTTGATACCGCGACTCTTGGCCCAGCGGATAATTTCGACGCTACCTGCCGTTGATAGGTGGCAGATGTGCAGCCGAGCATCAACGTGTGATGCAAGTAATACGTCGCGGGCGATGATTGCTTCTTCAGCTACAGCCGGCCAGCCACGCAGGCCAAGTTGTCCCGAGATGATGCCTTCGTTCATCTGCGCACCGTCAGTTAATTGCGGCTCTTGCGCATGCTGCGCAATTACACCGTCAAACGCTTTTACATACTCCAAAGCGCGGCGCATAATCACTGGATCATGCACACATTTGCCGTCGTCACTAAATACGCGCACGCCCGCAGCGCTGTCGGCCATTGTGCCCAGTTCAGCAAGTGTTATGCCTTCAAGGCCTTTAGTAACTGCTCCGACGGGACGAACATCAACTAGACCTGCTTCTTTGCCAAGTCGCCAAACTTGCTCCACAACTCCGGCGTTATCGGCAACCGGATTTGTATTCGCCATTGCGTGCACGCTGGTGAATCCGCCTATTGCGGCAGCCTTAGACCCAGAAAGTACTGTTTCAGTGTCTTCTTTACCTGGTTCGCGCAAGTGTGTATGCAAGTCGACGAGTCCGGGCAGCGCAATACAACCTTTGGCATCAATCACCTGATCTGCATTAAGCCCATCGCCAATTTGGGCTATGACTCCCTCGTTAATAAGTAGGTCGGTAGCAGCGCCACCAACTATCGAAACATTCTTTAGGACATAACTGGTCATACCGTTGCCTCATTTCCGCCGAGCATTAAATACAGCACAGCCATTCGAACACTTACGCCATTTGTCACCTGTTCAACAATCACTGACTGCGGGCTATCGGCAACTTCAGAAGTAATTTCGACTCCCCGATTCATTGGGCCTGGGTGCATAACAATTGCGCCTTGATTCATCAAATTAACGCGCGCTTGGTTTAAGCCATAGCGACGCGAGTATTCATGAATTGTTGGGAAGTACGCAGCATTCATTCGCTCTTGTTGGATGCGAAGCATCATCACTGCATCTGCGCCAACTAGGGCATCGTCGAGAGTGTAGGACACTTCTGCGCCCCAAGTGTCGACTCCAAATGGAAGCAACGTTGGCGGTGCAACTAGTCGAACGTTAGCCCCAAGAGTTTTTAGTAAGTGCACATTTGAACGCGCTACGCGGCTGTGCAGGATGTCGCCAACAATTGTGATTGTCGCACCAGCAAGATCGCCGGCTCCATCTCGAAGATGACGACGCAATGTGTAGGCATCTAACAAGGCTTGTGTTGGATGCTCGTGAGTTCCATCGCCAGCATTTACTACACTGCCCGAAATCCAACCCGAGTTGGCTAACGTGTGTGCAGCTCCACTTGAACCATGTCTAAGCACAATCGCATCTGCGCCCATTGCCTCTAAAGTCAGTGCGGTATCTTTCAGGCTTTCACCTTTAGAAACGCTGGAACCTTTCGCAGCAAAGTTAATTACATCAGCAGAAAGGCGCTTGGCTGCCGCTTCAAATGAAATGCGAGTGCGAGTTGAATCTTCGTAAAAGAGATTGACCACGGTGCGACCACGAAGCGGCGGAAGTTTGCCAACGCCTTGTCCCGTTGCCTGGGCCAACTGATTAGCGGTATCGAGAATCAAAATTGCTTCATCACGCGTTAAGTCTGCGGTACTCAATAAATGTTTCATGATGCCTGCCTAATGACAATCTGATCTATTTCGTCATGTTCGCTTAGTTGAACTTGCACCGACTCCGTTTTAGCTGTTGGCAGGTTCTTGCCAACATAATCGGCACGGATTGGAAGTTCGCGATGACCACGATCGACAAGTACGGCAAGTTGCACTGCTTGCGGGCGACCATGTTCGCTAAGTGCATCTAGTGCCGCGCGAATTGTTCGTCCTGAATAAAGCACATCGTCAACCAGAATCACTAGCCGACCTTCGATGCCAGCATCTGGAAGCACAGTTGGTAACAATGCGCGAGCGGGTTGCATGCGTAAGTCATCGCGGTACATAGTTACATCGATAGCGCCGACTTGAACAGGACTACCTTGAATTTCGCTAATGCGCTGCGCTAATCGATTAGCGAGTGCGACACCGCGAGTCGGAATGCCCATAAGCGTGACATTTTGCGCACCCTGAGTGCGTTCAATAATTTCATGGGCTAGTCGAGTAAGTGCTCGAGAAATATCGGCGGAGTCTAGAACAACCCGGCCTTGGGTATGCGTCATCGTACTAACCTCCTTTCCTGCCTCACGGGACAGGTGTTAAAGGATGTCGCTTTGCCCGAGCATAGCGCACATTTCTTTATCTGTTGAAATTACTAGGTATTGCTTGCGCCGGAGCCCAATTTGTGGACCCGCATGCCATTAGTTGTGCCCGGTACGCCAGGTGGAACACCTGCAATAAACACAAGTTTGTCGCCACGATTGAACTTCTGAATTTCAAGCAAAGTGTGATCTACCTGATTTACCATCTCGTCCGTGTGCTGTACATTTCCAGCCACGAAAGTTTCGGTACCCCAAAGTAGCGCTAGCTGATTACAAACTGTCTCGCTTGTAGTGAAAGCCAAGATTGGCGTTGAAGTGCGGTGACGCGCAGCCAAGCGGGCCGAGCGACCAGTTTCGGTGAAAGCCACAATCGCTTTAGCGTCAACATTGGTAGCAACCTGCACTGCCGCTTCACAAAGTGCTTCAGCTGTTTCAGCTCTGTTGTGATTCTCCAGAGCAGGAATTCGAGCCAATGCTTCAGACTCAACGTGCTCAATAATGCGACTCATGGTGGCTACAACATTTGTTGGATTTTCGCCCACACTTGTTTCACCTGAAAGCATCAAAGCATCTGCGCCGTCTAGTACTGCGTTGGCAACATCGCTGGCTTCCGCACGGGTTGGTCGTGAAGCAGTAATCATTGACTCAAGCATCTGGGTTGCCACAATTACTGGCTTTGCAGCGGCGCGGGCCATAGCAATTGCCCGTTTCTGCACTAGTGGAACCTGCTCAAGTGGCAATTCAACTCCGAGGTCGCCACGAGCAACCATGATGCCATCAAAAACATCCACGATTTCTTGCAAGTTATCAACCGCTTGTGGTTTTTCAACTTTGGCGATAACTGGAACTCGAATACCTTCTTCGTTCATGATGCGTTCTACATCAGCGAAATCTTCGGCACTACGAACGAACGAAAGTGCAACCATGTCAACGCCCTGATGCAGTGCCCAGCGCAAATCGTCCATGTCTTTTTCGCTAAGTGCAGGAACACTAACAGCAACACCTGGCAAGTTAATGCCCTTGTTATCGCTAACGCGGCCACCTTCAGTTACGCGAGTCTTAACGCGTGAACCTTCTACCGAAACAACTTCCAAGCCAACTTTGCCGTCATCAACCAAAATTCGATCGCCAGGCTTACAATCCCCTGGCAAACCTTTGTAGGTTGTGCCACATTCATCTTTATCCCCAGGAACATCTTCGGTGGTGATTGTGAAAATGTCGCCAGGTGCTAGATCTACTGGGCCATTTGCAAAACGAGCAAGACGGATTTTTGGACCCTGAAGGTCAGCCAATATTGCGACGGCTTTACCAGCGTTTTTCGCGGCATCGCGCACCAACGTGTAGTTGTATTCGTGATCGCTGTACTGGCCATGTGACAAGTTCAACCGGGCAACATTCATACCCGCAGCAATTAGATCGCGAATTCCCTCTGGAGAGGCGACAGCTGGACCGAGGGTACAAACAATTTTGGCTCGACGCACGAGATAGCCCTTTTCTGAAATTTGTTGGCGGTCAAGGAATAACCACCGCTTACGTATCAACTTGTTGCTTCAACCTTACCGAATAAGGTTCCCGCTAGCCCGATTGCCCCTAGGCAGTGACAGGTCGCGCCGTTGGTGGGATAGCAACTGGCAAGTTACTTTCACCCATCAAGAAACGATCAACGTGAGCGGCAGCCGAACGGCCTTCAGCGATAGCCCAAACAATTAGCGACTGTCCGCGACCAGCATCGCCAGCTACGAACACACCTTCTTGGTTGGTCATGTAAGCCGCATCGCGAGCCACATTGCCACGTGGATCAAGCGCAACTTCAAACTGATTGATTAACGAACCTTGTTCTGGACCAACAAAGCCCATCGCCAAGAACACTGCATCTGCTGGCAAAATACGCTCTGAACCTGCAACAGGAGTGAACGCACCGTCCTTGAATTCAACAGTGACAAGTTCAATAGCCTCAACTTTGTCGTTACCGATAAAACGCTGAGTAGAAACGGCAAATTCGCGATCGCCACCCTCTTCGTGGGCACTGCTGACTCGGTAAACCATTGGATAAGTCGGCCATGGCGCATAATCTGGGCGGGCATCTGGCGGAGTCGGCATAATTTCAAGCTGAGTTACCGAGGCTGCGCCTTGACGAAGCGCGGTACCCAAGCAGTCTGCGCCAGTATCGCCACCACCAATCACGATTACATGCTGGCCAGCGACATCAACCGGCGCTTGGTCAAAGTCGCCTTCTTGTACTCGGTTAGCACCTGGCAAATATTCCATTGCCTGATAAATGCCAGAAAGTTCCCGGCCAGGAACATCAAGATCACGCCAAGCGGTGGCACCAACAGCAATCACAACTGCGTCATACTTTGAGCGAAGCTCAGCAACAGTTATGTCAGTTCCAACATTGACGTTGGTTCGAAACTTTACGCCTTCAGCTTCCATCTGCTCTAACCGTCGGTCGATGTGATGCTTTTCCATTTTGAATTCTGGAATTCCATAACGTAACAATCCACCAATGCGGTCAGCGCGCTCATAAACAGCAACAGTGTGCCCAACACGGGCAAGCTGTTGAGCAGCCGCCAAACCTGCAGGGCCGGACCCAATTACTGCCACAGTTTTGCCAGTAACGCGATCTGGAATTTGCGGAAGAACAAATCCATCGTTCCAAGCACGATCGATAATCGAAACTTCAATATTTTTAATAGTTACTGGGTCACCAGAAATCCCAACAACACAGGCGGTCTCGCAAGGTGCTGGACATAGTCGGCCAGTGAACTCAGGGAAGTTATTGGTGGCATGCAGGCGCTCGGATGCTGATTGCCATTCCTGACGCATAACAAGGTCGTTCCATTCAGGAATTAGGTTGCCAAGTGGGCAACCATTGTGACAAAACGGAATGCCACAGTCCATGCATCGACCAGCCTGTTTGGTTAGCGACTCGACTGGAAACTCTTCGTAAACTTCATTCCAGTCTTTTAATCGAACCAGTACCCCGCGACGCGTTGGGGTTTCGCGCTGCGTCGTTATAAATCCGCGTGGATCTCCCATGTCAGATTCCTTCCACTACCAAATGATTAAACACGAGCTGCCTCCATGACGGCCTCGATTGGATCGCGGCCTTCTGCTTTCGCCTTAGCCTGCGCATCGAGTACCCGACGGTAATCGCGTGGCATCACCTTGGTGAAGCGTCCTGCCTGCTTTGGCCAATTTTCTAACAAAGTCTTGGCAACTTCTGAATCTGTTTCTGCCAGATGCTGACCAAGGATATTTTCCAAGAAATCTAGATCGGTTGAATCGAGTTTCTCGATATCAACCATTTCCTTATTGATGTTGTGAGTTACCGCATCAACGAGGTACGCGATACCACCACTCATGCCAGCTGCGAAGTTACGCCCAGTTGGACCCAAAATAACTACTCGGCCACCAGTCATGTACTCGCAACCATGATCGCCAACGCCTTCAACAACTGCAGTGGCGCCAGAGTTACGGACACAGAAACGCTCGCCCACGATGCCGCGCAAGAAAATGTGGCCAGAAGTTGCGCCATACCCAATTACATTTCCCGCGATAATGTTTGCCTCGGCAACTAGTGGCGCAGTTCGGGCTGGGCGCACAACAACGCGACCGCCTGAGAGACCCTTGCCAACATAGTCGTTACCATCGCCTTCAAGACGCAACGTAATACCCGCTGGCACGAATGCGCCAAACGACTGTCCGGCTGCTCCTGTGAATAACAAATCAATAGTGCCCTCCGGTAGCCCAGCACCGCCCCACTTGCGCGTTACTTCGGAGCCAAGCATTGTGCCAACTGTTCGATTCACATTGTGAATGTCGAGTTGCGCCCGCACCGCTTCCCCATCGTTGATGGCAGGCTGGCAGATTTCAATTAACTTGTTATCCAGTGCCCGGGCTAGCCCGTGATCTTGAGTTGTCGTGCGGCGCAATGATGCCGACGGATCAAGATTTGGCCGATACAAAATCGGCGAAAGATCAAGACCCGATGCTTTCCAGTGATCTACCGCTTTTGCTACATCAAGAACTTCGCTATGGCCAATGGCCTCATCCAGACTACGGAAGCCAAGTTCAGCAAGAATCTCACGGACTTCCTGGGCAATGAATTCAAAGAAGTTAACGACGTACTCAGCCTTACCTGAAAACTTCTCACGAAGGACTGGATTCTGAGTAGCAACACCAACTGGACAAGTATCCAAATGACACACACGCATCATTACACAGCCCATAACAACAAGTGGCGCAGTGGCAAAACCATATTCTTCAGCGCCAAGTAGTGCTGCGACAATAACATCTCGACCAGTTTTGAGTTGGCCATCAGCTTGCACCACGATGCGATCGCGTAAACCATTGAGTAGCAGTGTCTGCTGAGTTTCAGCCAGACCAATTTCCCAAGGTCCACCAGCATGCTTGAGGCTTGTTAGTGGGGACGCACCGGTTCCGCCGTCGTGGCCAGAAATCAAAACCACATCAGCGTGTGCTTTTGAAACACCAGCAGCGACAGTTCCAACACCGACTTCAGCAACTAGTTTCACGTGCACTCGAGCCTGCGGATTGGCATTCTTGAGGTCGTGAATTAATTGCGCAAGATCTTCGATTGAATAGATGTCGTGATGTGGTGGCGGGCTAATCAAACCAACACCTGGGGTTGAGTGTCGAGTCTTAGCTATCCACGGGTAAACCTTGTGTCCCGGTAACTGGCCACCTTCGCCGGGTTTTGCGCCTTGGGCCATCTTGATCTGAATGTCATCGGCATTGACCAAGTACTCACTTGTTACCCCGAATCGACCAGATGCCACCTGCTTGATAGATGAGCGACGTGAATCGCCATTTTCATCTGGGATGAAACGATCAGGATCTTCGCCGCCTTCACCTGTGTTGCTCTTGGCGCCTAAACGATTCATGGCAATAGCCAGAGTCTCATGTGCCTCTTGACTGATTGAGCCATAAGACATCGCGCCAGTTGAGAATCGCTTGACGATTGCACTTACTGGCTCAACTTCATCGATAGAAACTGGTAAACGATCCTCGTTGCGGAAACGGAAAAGTCCCCGCAAAGTCATCAAGTTCTCCGACTGATCGTTAACTGCTTGTGTGTATTCGCGGAATATGTCGAACCGTCCGGTACGAGTTGCATGCTGTAAACGGAAAACCGTTTCAGGATTGAAAAGGTGTGGTTCACCTTCACGACGCCACTGATATTCGCCACCAATACGCAATGTTCGGTGTGCTGGGGAAATACCTGTTGCTGGATAGGCCGTTTCGTGCCGCTGGGCAATTTCACTTGCGATTACCTCAAGGCCGATGCCGCCGAGTCTCGATGTTGTGCCAGTGAAATATTTATCTACAAGCGCTTGCGAAAGACCAATAGCTTCGAATACCTGAGCACCGGTGTATGAACCAACAGTTGAGATGCCCATCTTGCTCATGACTTTGAGCACACCTTTACCAAGTGCCTTCACTAAGTTGCGAACAGCTTTTTCTGGAGCAATGTCCGTTACAACGCCGGTGCGAACCAAATCTTCAACTGACTCCATAGCCAGATACGGATTAACTGCCGCTGCGCCAAAGCCAATTAGAAGCGCCACATGATGAACTTCACGAACGTCGCCAGCTTCAATTACCAGCCCAACTTTTGTGCGCTCTTTTTGGCGGATCAAGTGGTGATGTACCGCAGCAGTCAAAAGAAGTGACGGAATTGGCGCAAGTTCAGCTGTTGAATCACGATCGGAAAGAACAATAAAGCGCTTGCCCTGGGCGACGTGCTGGGACACTTCGGCGAAAATTTCTTCGATCCGGGCTTCCAGAGCTGCTGCTCCGCCATCCAATTGATACAGACCTGCAATTTTTACGGCCGCTAGACCTGGCTGTGCACCGTCCGCATTGATGTGCACAATCTTTGCCAGCTCATCGTTATCCAAAACCGGGAACGCAACGGAAAGTTGACGGCAATGTTCTGGTGATGCGCTTAGCAAGTTCACTTCTGGGCCAATTGATGCGCGAAGTGAAGTTACTAGTTCCTCTCGGATTGCATCAAGCGGAGGATTTGTTACCTGGGCAAACAACTGAATGAAGTAATCGAATAACAAACGAGGTCGTGCGCTAAGCACAGCGATTGGTGTGTCAGTTCCCATTGAACCAAGCGCTTCGCCGGCGGTTCGTGCCATAGGCGCAACTAATATTCGAAGTTCCTCTTCGGTATAACCGAATGTTTGCTGACGTCGAACCACTGAACCGTGCGGATGCACTATGTGTTCGCGATCTGGCAAATCTTGGAGATGAACTAAGCCATCTTCAAGCCACTTAGCGTACGGCGCAGCCGTGGCTAGCTCATGCTTGATTTCTTCATCTTCAACTATGCGACCTTGTTCAACATCAACAAGGAACATGCGACCTGGCTGCAGTCGTCCTTTTCGAACAATCTTTGACTGGTCAATATCGTGCAACACGCCAGCTTCGGAAGCCAAAATCACTAGGCCATCATCTGTGACCCAATAACGTCCTGGGCGTAATCCATTTCGGTCCAGTACAGAACCAATAACTGTGCCATCTGTGAAAGAAATATTCGCTGGACCATCCCATGGTTCAGTCAGTGCGGAATGGAACTGGTAAAAAGCACGCACATCTGGATCCATGGTGGTGTTGTTTTCCCAGGCTTCAGGAACCAACATCATCACAGCATGAGGTAACGACCTGCCACCAAGATGAATTAACTCCAGAACTTCATCAAGGGAAGTTGAGTCACTTCCAGTTGGCGAGCAGACCGGGAACAACCGCGATAGCTCGCCCGGAATCAAGTCTGTAGCCAGTTGCGATTCACGAGTTGCAATCCAGTTACGGTTTCCTCGCACTGTGTTGATTTCTCCGTTGTGGGCGATGAATCGGTACGGATGCGCTAGTGGCCAAGATGGGAAAGTATTTGTTGAGAAACGACTGTGGACCAAACCAATAGCGCTAGTAAATCTCTCGTCGGATAAATCTGGGAAGAACGGTTCCAACTGCCCGGTAGTCAACATTCCCTTGTACACGATGGTTCGACTTGAAAGTGATGGGAAATAAACTTTGGCTTCGTGCTCAGCGCGCTTACGCAAAGCAAATGTTTTGCGGTCAAGTGTGATGCCACTTTCCTGCGAAGTGCCGGCTACGAATAACTGCTCAAAGTGCGGCATTACGCCAAGGGCAGTTGGTCCGACTTCACTTGAGTCAATCGGCAGAAGGCGCCAGCCAATAACTTGCAAACCTTCTTGCAAAGCAATCGACTCGATTAGCGCGCGACTGTTGTTTCTATCTACTAAGTCTTGGGGCAAGAATGCGATACCAGCGGCGTACTGTCCAACTTCAGGTAAGGCAAAGCTGGTAATAGCGCGGAAAAATTCGTCAGGGATTTGCGTAAGAATGCCGGCGCCATCACCAGAGTTAATTTCAGAGCCGCTAGCACCACGGTGGTCGAGGTTGCGAAGAGCAGTTAAGGCTTTCGAGACGATGTCATGACGATGCTCGCCAGTGAGCGTAGCAATCCACGCCACACCACAAGCATCATGCTCATTTTCAGGGCTGTACAGGCCTTGAGCAGATGGGGATGCTGACAAATTAGTCATGGACATACTCCTGTCGAATTCCGAATAAATCGGGACGACATTGGCCCGGTGAAAAGTTGTTTCAGCCTAACTGAAGTTAGACAACCCCGCCAACCAAATGGCCCAAAATGTAAGTAATCCCACCAGCTACGGCCCCAACCGCTAATTGGCGGCTTCCGTTGTACCACCAGGACTTGGTCGTTACCCGCGATACCACTGCCCCGGCCAAAAATAGCGAAATTGCCGTTAATGCAACAGCTGGAGTCTGTGAAGTCGTGCCAAAAAGGTATGGCAATAGCGGAACTAATGCCCCCAAACTAAAAGCAATAAAACTAGAAATGCCAGCAACCCAGGCAGATGGCAGCCCGTCAACCGAAACGCCCATCTCCTCCTGAACGTGCACCGCAAGGGCCCGCTCGGGATCTTGACTAATTACTGAAGCGACTTCGTGGGCTAATTCTGGACTGAGCCCCTTCGCCTCATAAATGTGTGCTAACTCCTTGAGTTCGCCTTCAGGATTGCTGATCAGTTCAAGACGTTCAGCTTCGATTTCAGCCAGGATCGACTCAGATTGCGTTGCCACTGAAATATATTCACCAGCGCCCATCGAGAATGCACCGCCAACAAGTCCGGCAAATCCAGCCAAGATTAAAGTTTTCCGTAAATCGCCCCCATGCAGACCAGCAGCAGCGCTACCTCCAGCCAGGCCAGCGATTAGCGAACTGTTGCTCAGTAAACCATCCATCGCACCGAATACAGCTGGTCGCAACCAACCTCCACCAACATCGCGATGTTCGTGCCCAATATCAAATGCCACAGTTACTCCTTCGGCGCTACGCGTCGACCACGACGTGGCGGCGCAGGTATTACGTTCTCTGGCTTGTCGTGCGCAATTTCGTCAGACACTTCGACCGATTCGATGACAGTAACAAGTTCTTTTTCAGGGGTAGCCCGCAATTCACGAACTTCTTCATCACTGCGGGCACCAACAACTCGGCCGGCTTCAATAATTTCTTGGCCAGGAAAACGCTCAACTGAGCGAACGTAATAAATTAGCGCGCCAATACCAACGAAGATCGCCGTGAAAACATTGAATCGAATACCAAGAATGTGAATGGCATCGTCCACTCGAATTGTTTCGATTACACCGCGAGCCGCGCAATAAATCGCTAGGTACAAAGCGAACAGCCGACCATAACCGAATACAAACTTGCGATCTGCCCAGAGCAGGAAAAAACCTATAGCGGCGCAGGCAATTGATTCGTAAAGAAACGTGGGATGAAAAGTTGGATAGTTAATGTAATCCAGCGGCCGGTAGGCACGATCAATTTGCAGACCCCATGGTAAAGATGTTGGTCGGCCAAACAATTCTTGGTTAAACCAATTTCCCCATCTGCCGATTGCTTGGGCAAATACCAAACCCGGCGCAATGGCATCAGCAAACGGCGCAAGCTTCATACCCTGACGCGCACAGCCAATGTATGCACCACATGCTCCGAGTGCGATTGCGCCCCAAATTCCCAGGCCGCCTTCCCAAATTTTGAAAGTTGCTGCGAATCCGCGTCCACCTGAACCAAAATAAGCCGACCAGTCTGTCAATACGTGATAGATGCGTCCGCCAATAACGCCAAACGGCACCGCCCACATGGCAACTTCAGAAACTTGACCAGACTTGCCACCTCGAGCAACCCAGCGCTTATCGCCCAACCAAATAGCAACTGCGATGCCCGCGATAATCATTAAGGCATAACCACGCAATGGCAAAGGCCCTAGATGTAAAACTCCGTGACTAGGACTTGGAATTGAAAGCGGAAAATGCATTTTTACTTAGTCGCAGCTTTGATTGCTTTGGTCAAAGCTTTCGGGTCAGTCAATACGCTGTTATCTAATGCCTTGCCATTTAAAATTCCGGTTGGAGTGGATGTAACACCAGCAGCATTGAATTTCACATACGAGTTCTGCACCCAACCGTTGTACTTTTTACTGGAGAGGCAGTCATTGAATGTGAATAATTTTTGTCCACTTATCCCAGAGTCTTGCGCATAATTATTTAGTACACCTTGGTTGTAACCTTTACCTTCAGCAGGCTGATTAGCGAATACTGTGGCATGGAACTCCTGTGCTTTACCTGCATCTGCAGCGCAGCCAAATGCCATTGTCGCTAAAAGTGAAGAATCAGGATTTCCGGCGGCAGTATTTTCCGCCACCAAGTTTGCATCTAGGAAAATCGTTGGTCGATATTCAACTCGAAGTTTGCCCGCCTGAGCCAACTTTGCGATTGTGGAACCAGACTTCTCTTCTGCGAACTTACACGCAGGGCACTGGAAATCCTCCCAAAGTTCAAGTTTTGGAATCGAATCTGCCTTGGGTGATTTCCAGGCTGTTCCGACTTTAACTCCAAATGTGTCTGAAGTGACACCTTTAGGAAGTGCAGCACTTCCATCAATGCCACCGGCATTCTTTTTTGCTGCATTCACACCCACTATGACAAGCGCAGCAACCACGATGAGCACAACGGCGCCACCGATAATTTGAATTTTGCGTTCACGCTTTTGCTGTTCTGCTTTAGCCGAAGAGCGAGCAGCCGCAGCTGCTTCACGAGCAGCGCGGGAACCTTGATTATTAGTTGCCATGTAACGTTCTTCCTGACTTAGTCGACTTCAACGAACTCTGGAGAGCCAGCCTCCACTTTACCAAGATTCTCAAAAGCCAAAGGGGTGTGCGGCCAAATGGCTAGTCGAACCGCAATGCCAACAAAAAGGAGGTCACGCAAAATCTCCTTTGCATACCGTAAATTCTTGCCGGCCCCAGAAACTTCGCCACCGCCGCCGAAACAGCCACAGTCAATGCTGTAGCCGCGCACCCAAACGCTAATGATTCCAGCAATAAACCCGGTCATGAGTAGCGCCGTAATCAGGGAACTAATCCGAACAAACATGCCGAATAACAATAAAAGTCCTAGAACAATCTCAAGACCTGGAAGTGCGTAGCCAAGAAACGGCGCCCATGATGGTGGAAAGACTTTGTATGCATTAATTGCTCGCTGCGCGGCAAAGCCACCTTCAAAAAACTTTGCACCACCTGCGACTAGCAGTACTAAAGCAAGGACCAAACGAGAGACTAAACCCGAATACGGATTACTTAAAAGTCGCTTCATTTATCGCACAACTCCAGCTCGCAATTTTTGCGCTAGCTCACGGGCGGCATCTGGGCCACCAGAGTTGATCGCGTTGATAAATGCACTGCCAACAATTACGCCATCGGCAAATTGGGCAATCTCATGAGCTTGTTCCGGCGTTGAAACACCTAGTCCAACAGCGATCGGCAAATCTGTGTATTCACGCGTGCGGGTTACAACTTCGCGAACAGCGTCACCTAGTGAGGTGCGAGCTCCTGTCACGCCCATGACTGCCCCGGCGTAAACGAAACCCGTAGTAGCTGCAGCAACAGTAGCTAAGCGCTCATCTGTGCTTGATAGTGCGACAAGAAATACTCGATCAATTTCGTTTGCATCTGTTGCTTCAACCCACGCATGCGCCTCTTCAGGAGTTAGGTCTGGTGTGATTACCCCGACTCCCCCAGCTGCATGTAATTCGCTAGCAAACTTGTCCACGCCATAACGTTCGATTGGATTCCAGTAAGACATAATCAGAGTTGCCACCCCGAGTTCGCTTACCTTCGCTGCAGTTCCAATTACATCCGCAATCTTGGTCCCATTTTCTAAAGACTGTTGAACTGCTTCTTGAATGGTGATGCCATCCATAAGCGGATCGCTGTACGGAAGGCCGATTTCGATAATGTCTACGCCACCTTCAACCATGGCAGCGATGCAATCAACTGCGCCTGCAACTGATGGGTATCCGGCAGGAAGGTAACCAATTAGGGCAGCGCGATTCTCTTCGTGGGCTTTTTTGAATGCCTGTGCGATCGTTGTCATTACTTTGCATCCATCAAGTTAAACCAGCTTGCTGCGGTAGCAACATCCTTATCGCCGCGGCCTGAACAGTTGAGCAAGATAATGGCATCTGGACCGAGTTCTTTGCCGAGTTCAAGTGCGCCATGCAATGCGTGCGCAGTTTCAATCGCTGGAATTATTCCTTCAGTTGTGCACAACAATCGGAATGCTTCCATAGCTTGTGTATCAGTCACTGGACGATATTCAGCGCGACCAATGTGGGCCAAGAATGCATGCTCTGGCCCAACACCTGGGTAATCAAGACCAGCACTAATTGAATGACTTTCAATAGTCTGACCTTCATCGTCTTGCAAAACATAAGAACGTGTTCCGTGCAAAACTCCGATTGCGCCACCGGTAATCGTTGCAGCATGACGACCTGTTTCAACACCATCGCCACCAGCTTCAAAGCCAACGAGTCGCACTGATTCATCGCCCATGAACGCTGTGAAAATTCCGATCGCGTTAGATCCGCCACCAACACAGGCAGCAACCACATCTGGCAATCGGCCAAAACGAGAGAGCATCTGCTCACGAGATTCATCACCAATAATGCGATGGAAGTCACGGACCATCTCAGGAAATGGTGCTGGTCCAGCAACCGTTCCTAATAAGTAGTGAGTATCTTCAACGTTTGCGACCCAGTCGCGCATGGCTTCGTTAATTGCATCTTTAAGTGTGCGGCTACCTGTTGTAACTGGAATAACAGTTGCGCCAAGAAGTTCCATGCGAGCAACGTTTAGGGCCTGGCGCTTGGTATCTTCTTCGCCCATGTAAACAACACATTCAAGACCAAGAAGCGCAGCAGCTGTTGCAGTTGCAACACCGTGCTGACCTGCACCAGTTTCAGCAATTACGCGAGATTTTCCCATGCGCTTTGTTAGAAGTGCTTGACCAAGAACGTTGTTAATCTTGTGCGAACCTGTGTGGTTCAAATCTTCACGCTTTAGCAAAATTGTTGCGCCACCAGCATGCTCGGAGAATCGACTTGCGATTGTGATTGGGCTTGGGCGTCCGGTGTAGTTAACTTGCAAATCATTTAATTCAGCAAGGAATACTGGATCTGCTTTAGCACTACGAAATGCTGCGTCTAACTCATCAAGTGCAGCCATCAAGGCTTCAGGCACAAACCGTCCACCAAAGGGACCAAAATGGCCACTGGTATCTGGGCTCATTACTGCTTCACTTGTCATCGCACACCATCCGTATTTCGCTCTTCAGTTCCTGCTTGCTTCCATTCTCGGACAGTTTCGCAAGGAGCACCACCGCGGACCAAAGCCTCGCCGACCAAAATGGCGTCGGCTCCCCCGCGGGCAAGCATTATTACGTCATCAATCGTGGCAATTCCTGACTCGGCTACGGCCACAATTTCCTTGGGAATCAGTGGAATGACTCGTTGACAAACTGCTAGATCTACTTCGAGAGTCTTAAGATTACGCGCGTTAACTCCTAGAAGCGCTGGCTCAATATCCATGGCCCGATCTAATTCGGCTTCGTCATGGATTTCAACAAGTACAGACATGCCCAGACCAAGCGCTACATCGTTAAAGTCGCGTAGCTGCGTTTGATCAAGTCCAGCCACGATCAACAAAATTACATCAGCGCCATGCGCTCTTGATTCAATAATTTGGTATTCGGTAACCATGAAGTCTTTGCGCAATATTGGAATATCGATTTTCGCTCGCACTATGTCTAGATCGGCAAGCGTTCCGCTAAATCTGCGCTCTTCGGTTAAAACGCTAACTACGGCAGCATCACCCTCGGCATATTTGCTAGCCAAAGTTCCCGGTGAGGTAATGTCAGCAAGATGTCCTTTACTCGGACTCGATCGTTTAACTTCACTAATAACGCTGAAAGTTGCATTTCGCAGATTTGTTGCAGCCGGCAGTGCTGGAGCAACATCTCGAATCAACGCTTCTAATTGAGTTTGAGAAACTTTTGCTTGACGGTTTGCCAGGTCTTCGCGCACGCCATCGATGATGGACTCAAGTACTGTGCTCATGTTTATCCCTTGCGAACTGTATTTGCTTAATTCTAGACGGTTTGCAAGGAAGTGAGCTCAATGCGAAAGCATGCCCCGCCTTCTGGCGCAGTGCCAGCGCTGGCCGTGGCACCAAGTCGACTGGCCAGGCGAGCAACTAGAGCCAGACCCAAGCCAGTGCCCACTTTACGAACCGCTCGATATCGCTCGTAAAGTTCACCTGGTTCAAATGCCACGGCGATGTCACCTTCAGATAACCCAGGCCCACCGTCGCGCACTTCTATCACCGCATCCTGGCTAAGCGAAAGAACTATGGGCGCTCCCGCTGGAGTAACTCGTAGCGCATTTTCCAGCAAGTTATCAATAATTTGTCGGATTCGGCCAATGTCGGATGTGACAATCACCGGCTGCTCTGAAGTATCAAGTGAAAAGGTAACACCTTCGCGCGTGCAACGAGTTTGCCAAACATCAGCTGCATCTCGCATGACTCGCACTAGATCAATCTCATCAAGATTGATTTGGAAATCGACAGCGCCAGTTCGGGCTAAATCAAGCAGGTCGCTAACGAGTCGCTCTAACCGTAATGATTCAGATTCAATAATTTTGCCAACGCGGTCCAATTCATTAGAAGTGACTACTCCATCGACCATGGCTTCGGCATAACCACGGATAGCCGTTAAGGGTGTGCGCAACTCGTGCGAAACAGATAACAGAAATTCGCGTTGGCGACCTTCACTATGCGTTAGTTCATCGGAGAGCACATTCAATGCAAGAGCAATTTCAGAAATCTCATCCGGTCCTTCCGGGACGAGTCGAACATTACGTTCACCCTGCGCTAGTTGGTGTGCAGCTGCTGCAGCCTGCGCTAGCGGCCGCGCTAGCCTTCGTGCGAACAGCACTCCGACGGCTACCGCCACTGCGAACCCGGCTAACAGCGCCAACAAAATGCGGTTGAGAGCTTCACTGGTAACCGAGGACAAAACCGACATCGGTTGCACCAGCAAAATTCCAGTACCGGCACCAACAGGGCGAGCTTCAACAAATACGCACCGACCACTTGTGCAAGTTCGACCGCTTACCTCTCGGCCGGCCGAAATTGCCCTAAGTTGCCCTACCGAAAGTTCCCGAGGTTCAATTTGCCCAGGCATAATGGCTTGAACTTCAATGCCTTGCGCCTGCAAATAGCGCACAATACCCAACAAGGCTCGCTGCGGTGACTCGTGATTTCCCGGTACGTTATCGATGTCTAAATCGTCTGGCTTAGTAGCGATGTTGTGCACCAAATTCGCCTGACTTGCCAGGGTTGCCTGCGCTTGATCTTGCGCGGCTGTGCGAATCAACGGAAAAGCAACTATTCCCGCGATAAGAACAGTGATCGCTGAAACCGCGCCAGTTAGCAGTACTGCTCGGGAACTAAGCGAGGAAAAAATTTTCACGCCTTAGTCACCGAATACCCAACCCCGCGCGCTGTGCGAATTGGATTTGGTTCACCGAGTTTGGCGCGAACCTGCGCGACGTGCACATCTACAGTGCGAGTGCCCACAACTGACGAGTAGCCCCACACATGACTTAAGAGTTCGTCACGGCTGAAAACATGTCCAGGACGAGACATCAAGTAAGCCAACAAATCAAACTCGGTAGCAGTTAATTCAACTTTTTCATCATCAACTGACACAGTTCGGGCGCTCGGATCAAGAATTAGATTTCCAATTTTTATTTGTTCAGCGTCCATCGGCAATCCATTTGCTCGGCGCAACCACACTTTAACTCTGGCTACTACTTCTCTTGGACTCGGCGGCTTGGTGATGTAATCATCCGCTCCCATCTCAAGACCTAAGATGCGACTGATTTCGTCATCGCGAGCGGTGCAGAAAATTATTGGCGTCCAATTCTTTTCAGCGCGCAGTTGCTGGCACACAGCAACACCGTCCATGTCAGGCAAACCAATATCTAAGAGGATTACCGCAGGCTTTAAAGTGCGCACTGCCTCCAACGCAGCTTGCCCGGTTGAAACCCAGTGCACGCCAAGACCTTCACGAGCTAAGTACCTACGAAAAAGGTCAGCAATTGTTTCATCGTCTTCAACGATAAGTACTAGACCTCGTGGATTATTCACATTACTAACTATGCCTGTTAAATGAACGCAGTCTTTACGGTAATTGTAAGAAATACGTCAAAAATTTAGGAACTTACTTTTTTGCGCCAAAGCCTAGTAGTGCCAAAACTTTACCGACGATTAAGCCAACTGGAATAAGGGCTGTGCCAATCCAAAAAATTGTAGGTTTAGCAACCACGACACCGATTGTGCCAATCAAGAAAGCCAAAGTGATTATGGCGACTGCAGTCCAGGCAGCAACTGTGTGTCCATGATCTATCTCTTCACTCATTTAAAGTCCCCTTAGATTTCTTGCTAACAGTTTATTGGAAATACAGAACTAATCCTGCGTTGGATCTAGGCCAGCGTCTAGCGCCTGCCATGGTGAGAGTTCAGCGACATTTTCAGAGCGATCATATCTTTTTGGTTTGGCTGGTGCGCTTGGGCTTAATAGTAAAAAAATGGACATCGCAAGGCAAAACATCGAACAAGTAAAAGCAACTAGCCAGAGATGATTACTGGTGAAAATTACAGATTTCACCGTCCGACCAATAGCTTCGGAAGTTAGTGAATCCACCTGACTGGCGATAGTTGGCCCCTGAGTGCTCCAACTACTAAAGAGTGTGCCGGCGCTGAGCAAGACCATAACTAAAGCAACTAGTTTACGAAGCACACCTTTGGACACCAGAAAAGCTAGAACGCTTGCGATTAGGGCCCAAGCACAGCCAGCGCCGAGTGGATTAAGTGCGCGACCCGTTATGGGAAGAGCCAGAGTGGGTGTATTTGCTTCAGCGAAATTTGCGGTAACCCAAACTCGACCTGAAATAAAAAGCAAAATAATCGAGCAAATTGTGAGCACACTTAAACTGGCTTTGCTACTCATCCGTTTTCCGCCGCAGCGACAGCGCGCAGAACAGCTGCAGCTTTTGCCTGACACTCAGCATCTTCACTAGCGGCAACAGAGTCAGCGACCACGCCAGCTCCTGCCTGCACATATGCTTTTGCGTCCTTTAGTAACGCGCTACGAATTGCGATTGCAGTGTCCAGATTTCCAGCGAAATCGAAATAGCCGACACAGCCACCATAAATTCCGCGACGACTTGGTTCGAGCCCTTCAATGATTTCCATCGCCATTGGCTTTGGCGCTCCAGATAAGGTGCCAGCAGGGAAAGTTGCGCGAACTAAATCAAGTGGATGCATTTGCGAATCCACCTGGCCAACAACAGTAGAAACAATATGCATCACATGGCTATAGCGTTCGATGTGCATAAATTCAGTGACGTCAACCGTGCCTGGTTCACAAACTCGCCCCAGATCATTGCGCCCTAAGTCAACTAGCATCAAGTGCTCAGCCCGTTCTTTTTTATCTGCTAGCAGCTCCTGCGCCAGCGCCGCATCCGAGTCGGCGCTAGCCCCTCGAGGTCGGGTACCGGCAATTGGGTGCAGCATGGCTTGACCGTCAACAAGGCGAACTAGAGCTTCAGGGCTGGAACCAACGAGGTCAAAGGCGACCTCGCCATAGGGAATATCTGGGCCAGTCATTTTTGGTACTCGAATTAGGAACATATATGGACTTGGATTTGATTCACGAAGTGCGCGATATACATCAAGCGCGGGTGCCGAACATGGAGTCGAGAATCGCTGTGACAACACAATTTGGAATGCATCACCTGCTCGAATATGTTCTTTTGCTACTTCTACTGCAGCTTGATAATCGCTCGATGAAGTCTCGCGGGTGATTTCCGGCTGTATTGTGCGATCGAATTCTGGAACTGAAACGTGCTGGGCAGTCGATAACTGTGTTTCCATCGCATCAAGGCGCGAAATTGCATCGGTCCACGCTAGATCTACGCGCTCAGTTGAGTTGTCGTAGTTGATTGCGTTGGCAATCAGAAAAATACAGTCGGCCTCATGATCAATTACGGCCAGATCTGTTGCTAAGAACATTGCTAGTTCAGGCACCTGCAGTACGTCTGGAGTGACGTCCGGCAATTTTTCAAATCTGCGCACAATGTCGTAACCAAGAAAGCCCACCACGCCCCCTGTTAAAGGTGGCAATTCGTCGGAACTAACTCCAGCATTAACTTCTGGGGTATGGAGTTTGCTCAGTAAATCGCGCAAAACCAGGAGTGGATCGGTATCAGTGATGATTCCCTCAGGTACTCGGCCCGACCAGTGGGCTTCACCATTTACTTCGCTGAGCATGGCCGAGGTGTTCACCCCAACGAATGAGTAGCGAGACCAAGTTAAACCATGTTCAGCAGACTCAAGTAAAAAAGTTCCTGAGCGCTCCTGCGCAAGAGCCTGATAGAGCTCAATTGCACTTAAATCACTCTTGTGCACTTTACGAATTACCGGAATCACTCGTCGATCAAGGGCAAGCGTGCGAAATTGTTCGAGCGTTACAGATGCTTGTGTCATGGCAACTCGATCTGATGTTGATCAAAACAAGTGTGATCACCAGTGTGGCATGCGCCGCCGTGTTGAATTACGGTTAAAAGAATCGTGTCAGCGTCGCAGTCGTAAGCAATGGAGCTAACTTCTTGGGTATTGCCTGAAGTTTGACCCTTTACCCACAACTCATTTCGACTACGACTCCAGTAAGTGGCAGCACCAGTTTCGATAGTTGTAGTTACTGCTTCAAGGTTCATCCAAGCCAGCATTAGAACTTCTTTGGACTCTGACTCCTGAACGACAACAGGAATGAGTCCAGCGCTATTGAAGTTGAGTGCTGAGGTGAAACTCGCTGCTGTTTCTGACATGCATCTAGTCTGCCGTATCGGGTCGGCTTTGCTGAAACCGCGCGTAGCAGGACACATAGTTATACGCTCAAGGCATGAACAACACCGCGAATTTGGCTCGCATAGAGCGCGAGAGCTTTGCTAACACCCTAGTTTCAGTTGGTCCAGATGCACCGACTTTATGCACTGGCTGGAATGTGCGTGACTTGGCGGCACATGTTGTACTGCGTGAGCGTAGACCAGATGCTGCTTTGGGAATCATGGTGCCGCTCTTGCGTAATTACACAGAATCAATCCGACGAAATTATCTTGACAACGAATGGAGCGATTTGATTCAGCAAGTACGGCTCGGCCCGCCAAATTGGAATCCAATGGGCTGGACTGCTTTAGACAATGTTGTGAACTTATTTGAATTTTTCGTTCATCACGAAGATGTTCTACGCGCTGGGCCGAATTGGGAGCCGCGGACTTTAACTCCTGAATTAGCACAAGCCCTGATGGCCCGACTTCATGACTCGGCATGGTTGCTCTGGCGACGAGCTCGAGTTGGCGTGATACTTAGCGACGGAGCATCTTCAATTGTTGCTAAACGTCCACCCAAGGGTGCGGGCATAGTTACTGTGAGTGGATCCGTCTCAGATCTGGTCTTAAGAAGTTACGGCAGAAGTGAAGTAAACATTGAACTCGATGGCGCACGTCACGATCTTGAACTATTTGCTCTAACTGATTTGAGTATTTAACGAACAGTTATTCCGTGCGCTGCCAAATCTGCTTTAACATCAGCAATGCTCATTTGGCCAAAGTGGAACACGCTGGCGGCTAATACAGCATTTGCGCCTGCGGCTACTGCTGGGGCAAAATCCGAAACTTTACCCGCACCGCCACTTGCGATTAGTGGAACATCGCAAACTTTGCGCACTGCAGCGATTAATTCCAAATCAAAACCCTGTTGAGTACCATCTGCGTCCATAGAGTTCAGCAAGATTTCGCCTGCTCCTCTTTCAACTGCTTCAACAATCCAAGCAACCGCGTCCTTACCGCTACTTTGCCGACCTCCATGAGTTGTAGCTTCAAAACCACTTGCAGAATTTTGCGCTCGACGAACATCAACTGAGAGCACTATGCACTGATTACCGAACCGTTTCGAAGCATCATTTAATAATTCTGGATTCGCTAGTGCTGCAGTATTGATGCCAACTTTGTCTGCGCCACAGCGAAGAAGTTGATCCACATCTTCAACGGTTCGCACTCCACCACCAACAGTTAGTGGAATAAAAATCTCATCAGCTGCTCGCTTGACCATGTCATACGTTGTTTGTCGGCCAGCACTACTCGCTGTGATGTCCAAGAAAATCAGTTCATCTGCGCCCGCCAGTCCATAAGCCCGAGCAAGTTCAACTGGGTCACCAGCATCGCGCAAATCAACGAAATTAACGCCCTTAACTACGCGTCCATTGTCGACATCAAGACATGGAATAACCCGAACTGCAAGCGACATAAGTTACCTTTGCGGTCCAGCAACAACAATCGCTTCCACCAAGGTGAATGCTCCGGCATAAAGTGCCTTACCTACGATCGCGCCTTCAACTCCGATAGCGGTTAATTCTCGCAAGACTTCCAAATCATTTAGGTTGGAAATTCCGCCACTAGCAATAACTGGTTTGTCGGTGCGCTCGCACATTTGTTTAAGCAACTCGACATTTGGTCCTTGCAATGTGCCGTCTTTGGTTACATCAGTAACCACGTAGCGCGTGCAACCATCACGATCTAGACGCTCTAAAGTTTCCCAAAGGTCGCCACCTTCTTTTGTCCAACCACGTGCGGCCAGGGTGGTTCCGCGTACATCTAAGCCAACTGCAATGCGGTCGCCGAATTCAGAAATAACTTTTGCTGTCCACTCTGGATCCTCTAGCGCTGCAGTGCCCAGATTTATTCGACGAGCACCAGTGGCCAGGGCAGCGCGAAGTGATTCATCATCACGGATTCCACCTGAGAGTTCTACATTCACATCAAGTCGACCAACAACATCTGCAAGTAACTCACGATTTGTTCCACGCCCGAATGCGGCATCTAGATCAACAAGATGAACCCAATCTGCGCCAGCAGCCTGCCAATCCAGCGCAGCCTGCAGTGGATCGCCATAACTAGTTTGCTGATCTGCCCGACCTTGCACGAGACGAACAGCCTGACCATCTGCCACATCAACAGCTGGCAACAAAATTAACGAGTCCACGGAGCTACTTCCCTAGTTTCAACCCAAATGATTTTCATAATGTTTGCACCCAATTGCCTAAAAGCGCTAATCCAGCATCGCCAGATTTTTCTGGATGAAATTGAGTAGCCCAAAGTGGACCGTTTTCAACCGCGGCAACGAAGCGGCTTGCGTATTCGGCCCAAGTAACTTTGGCGGGGAGATAATGGGCATCTTCACGCAAGGTCCATGATTGCGCAGCATATGAATGTACGAAGTAGAACCGCTCATCTGAAATGCCGTTAAACATTTGCGAACCAGCAGGTACTTCAACGGTATTCCAGCCCATCTGCGGCAGAACAGGAGCATCAAGTGCTTTCACAACATCTGGCCACTGATCTAGCCCTAAGTGCAGATCCTGCGCGTGTTCCTGGCTGCCGGCAAAAAGCACCTGCATACCCACACAAATTCCGAGAACGGGCTGGCCGCCGGCAATTCGACGTTCAATAATCTGCTCGCCACGCACACTTCTTAATCCGGCAATACAGGAAGCAAATGCACCGACACCAGGAACGACTAAACCATCAGCGTTGATAGCCCGATCAAAATCAGATGTTACTTCAACTGAAACGCCAGTTGTCTCAAGAGCCTTAGCTGCCGAACGCAGGTTGCCTGAACCGTAGTCCAAAACCACAACATTGGTCACGAACTTACAGACTTCCCTTTGTGGATGGGATGTCGGTAACTCTGCTATCTAAAGCAACTGCGTCGCGCAATGCGCGGGCAACAGCTTTGAACTGTGCTTCTGAGACGTGATGTGCGTTGTTGCCGCCAAGAACTCGAACGTGAATACAGATTTGAGCGGCAGCGGTGATTGATTCCCAAATGTGCTTAGTCAAAGTGGTGTCGTAAGTTCCAATTAATTCAACGGTCAACGGAGCTTCATGCACTAAATATGGGCGACCGGAAAGATCGACTGCTGCCTGACATCCGGTGTCATCGAGTGGCACATACGAATCACCGAAGCGACGGATGCCAACTTTGTCACCCAGTGCTTCACGAAGTGCTTGGCCAAAGGCAAGCGCAGTGTCCTCGACGGTGTGATGCGAGTCAACGTCAACATCGCCTGTTGTGCGAACGTATAAGTCGAAGCCGCCATGCTTACCCAATTGCGCAAGCATGTGGTCGAAAAATGGAACGCCAGTTTCAATGTCCACTTTGCCTGTGCCATCAAGGTTCAAGTCGACAAGGACTGAACTTTCTTTAGTAGCGCGTTCGACTTTTGCTGTGCGTGCCATTTTCTACTTCTTCCTGTTCGTGAATTAATTAAAGTTCAACACTTAATAATGCCTTACGGAAACTTTCATTTTCTTCTGGCGTGCCAATCGAGACTCGTAACCAGCCAGCTGGTCCACTTTGGCGAATTAGCACTCCCTGTTGCAGTAACTGCTGCCAAACATCATCCCTATCGGCAAAAGTACCGAACAAAATGAAGTTTGCCCCGCTTGGGCTCACCAAGAAACCGTGTTCAATCAGCCACGCGGACAACGAATCTCGCTCGGTTCTTAGCAAAGCGACCTGACCAAGTAACTCGGTACTATGCGCTAGAGCTGCTCGAGCAACAGCCTGCGTCACAGCGGATAAGTGATAAGGCAGGCGCACAAGTTGGCAAGCTGAAATAACATCGGGGTGGGCTACCGCATAACCAAGACGCAAACCGGCGCAAGAAAAAGCCTTGCTCATGGTTCGCGTTACAACAACTCGTGGATGGTTAGCGTATGTGGAAAGCGCACTTGGCTGACTCGGGTCTCGAAATTCTGCGTACGCCTCATCAACAATGATTAGGCCAGCAAAGTTTTGCACCAAGTGATCTAGGACATGTGCCGCTAAAACTGTTCCTGTCGGATTGTTTGGCGAGCATAAAACGACGATATCAGGATTTAAAGCCAAAGCCGATGAAATCGAATCAGCATCAATGCCAAAGTCGTTACTGCGAGCAACTTCTACATATTCCGTGAATGTTTCACGACAATAATCTGGATACATTGAATAGGTAGGGCCGAAAGTAACGAGTCGACGCCCTGGGCCACCATAAGCCTGGAGTAAGTGATGCATAACTTCGTTGCTGCCATTTGCTGGCCAGATGTTTTCCCAACTGACATCGATGCTTGACTCAGAGTTTATGTAAGTAGCCAAATCTTTACGTAATGCAATCGAATCCCGGTCAGGATAACGATTCAATTGCGCAGCAGCATCCATTACGGCCTGCCCAATGGCTTGGACTAGCTGAACAGAGGGCGGAAATGGATTTTCATTCACGTTCAGCCGCACCGGAACATCTAGTTGTGGAGCTCCGTAAGGACTACGACCAACTAGATCTGAGCGAAGCCGTAATTCACTCATGGTAGGCGAACTTCTACAGCGGCAGCGTGACCCGGCAAATCTTCGGCATTGGCCAAAGTGATGACGGTTTTCGAGATGTCTTCAAGTGCACCCTTGGAATATTCAACATAGTGAATTCCGCGCAAAAATGTCTGCACCGAAAGTCCAGATGAATGACAGGCACAACCACCTGTAGGCAGAACGTGGTTACTGCCAGCTGCATAGTCGCCTAATGAAACTGGCGAGTAGTCACCAACAAAAATTGCGCCAGCATTCTTCACTTGGCGAGCAACATTTGCCGCATCACGAGTATGAATCTCTAAATGCTCGGCAGCGTAGGCATCAACAACCGCAAGCCCGTGGCTCAAATCGTCAACCAGAACAATGGCTGATTGCTGTCCAGTTAGCGCAGTTGTTACTCGCTCGGTGTGCTTAGTTAGCTGTACCTGACGAATTACTTCAGCTTGCACCGCTTGTGCTAATTCCACACTGTCGGTCACCAGAACTGATGCCGCCACAACATCGTGTTCGGCTTGGCTAATCAGATCTGCTGCAACATAAACAGCATTGGCTGAATCGTCGGCCAAAATTGCAATTTCAGTTGGACCAGCTTCAGAATCAATACCAATGCGACCTTTGAGTAGCCGCTTTGCTGCGGTGACCCACATGTTGCCAGGACCAGTAACAAGATTTACTGGATCAATTTGTTTTGATCCGTATGCCAACAAAGCGATAGCTTGTGCGCCACCCACTGCATAAACTTCTTCTACGCCAAGAATTGCACACGCCGCCAAAATTGTTGGATGTGGCCAACCATTATTGTCCTTCTGCGGAGGCGAAACCACAGCAATGGATTGCACCCCAGCAATTTGAGCTGGCACAACATTCATCACCACACTGCTTGGGTAAACGGCTCGCCCACCTGGAACGTATAAGCCCACGCGCTCAACAGGAATCCAACGTTCACTTACTACGCCGCCTGGGGCAACAGTTACAGATGACTCACCCCGAACCTGAGATTGGTGCACAATCCGAACTCGGCGAATTGCCTCTTCAAGACTTTCGCGCACATCCGAATCTAGGTTTGCAAGGCAGCCCTGGATTATTTCTAACGGAACTCGCAGCTGCGGGGCGCAAACACCATCGAGTTTGGTCGACCACTCTTGGGCTGCTATTTCGCCGCGAGCGGCCACATCCTCAACAATTGGGCGTACCTGCTCGAGTACGGCATCTAAATCAAATTGCGCCCTAGGCACAACATCACGTAGTTCGCGCGAATTGCGGGTCCCACCACGCAAGTCCAGAGTCTTTAGCATCTACCAATTCTAAAGGATTTTACAATTTTCTACGCCCGACGAACGAGCGGGCCGTCCAGACAGTTAGCACCAAGTAGAGCTTTCAGGTCGCCATACAACGCGCCATTAGCCGAAACGCGCAGAGAATCTTCAAGCCTCGTAGAAACTTGCCGATCTGGCATAACCACAGTGAGATGAACTGGAATCGAACCGGGATGACTTGCCAGCACGTTGCGCAGCGAGTCCATCATTGCGGGATTGACTCGAGACTGTGGAATATAAATTTCAACAGGGCCAGTTTTTGCCTGTCCCAAATCGGGAACCGAAATTTCAAATGCACTAAGTCGTTGCCGACCCTCATCGCCACCATCGACTCTAACTTTCATGAGAACAATGGAGTCTTGATTTAGCAAGTGCCCAAGTTTTTCATACTGACTTGAGTAAACATTAATTTCAATCGTTCCAGCTAAATCTTCCAGTTGAACTATGGCCCAGCGGTTACCAGTTGCGCGAGCAGTTTTTAACTGAACGCTTCCGATGATTCCACCCAATGTGACCATTGAGCCGGAACTCAATTCAGGCACGTCTGCAATTGATTTCGTGGTCAGAGATGCAAGTACATGTTCAACGCCAAGCAACGGGTGGTCACTTACGTAAAGTCCGAGCATGTCGCGCTCATGTGCGAGCAAAAGTTTTTTATCCCATTCGTCTTCTGGAATGTGCAGCTCGATTCCAGCAATTGAGTTCTCGGATTGGTCATCGAACATGCCGAATAGGTCGTACTGGCCCACAGCCTGTGATTTCTTGGTAACCGAGATTGATTCAACCGCATCAATGTGCACAGTCAACAAACCCTTTCGGGTGTGTCCAAGGGAATCAAAAGCACCAGCTTTAATTAGCGACTCAATCACCCGCTTATTACAAACGGAGGCATCGACTTTATTCAAGAAATCAACAAAAGAGGTGAAGTTACCTTCGGCTTTGCGTGATGCGATTAGCGACTCAACCACATTTTGGCCAACATTGCGAAGTGCAGACAGGCCGAATCGAATGTCTTTATCTATTGCAATGAACTCGACTTCAGACTCGTTTACGTCCGGTGGTAAAACGCTAATTCCCATGTGTCGGCATTCATTTAAATAAATTGCCGATTTATCTTTATCATCTTTAACACTTGTTAGGAGCGCCGCCATATATTCGGCTGGGTAATTCGCTTTTAGATACGCGGTCCAATACGAAACCAATCCATAGCCCGCGCTGTGCGCCTTGTTAAACGCGTAATCAGAGAACGGGATCAGTTTGTCCCAAAGCGCTTTAATGGAGGAATCAGAGAAGTCGCGATCCTTCATACCTTGCTGGAACGGAATGTACTCGCGGGCTAGCTCTTCAGCCTTTTTCTTGCCCATTGCCCGGCGCAACAAATCTGCTTTACCAAGCGAGTAACCAGCAACTGTTTGAGCAATAGACATAACCTGTTCCTGATAGACAATCAGGCCGTAGGTATCGCCAAGAATTGGGGCAAGAACTGTTTCAAGTTCAGGATGAATCGGAACTTCAGGTTTGCGTTTGTTTTTATAGTCGGCGTAATCGTTATGAGCATTCGCACCCATCGGCCCTGGGCGGTATAGCGCAATGACAGCTGAAATATCTTCGAAACTACTTGGCACCATCGATTTAAGCAGTGCGCGCATTGGACCACCATCGAGTTGGAATACTCCGAGAGTGTCGCCACTAGCTAGCAATTCGTAAGTTGCCTTATCGTCAAGAGTTAACTCTTCAAGAACAACTTTTTCACCACGATTGCGTTCAATGTTTTCTAATGTGTCGTCCAGAACTGTGAGATTTCGTAGACCCAAGTAATCCATCTTGAGCAGGCCAAGTTTTTCACAAGCGCCCATGTCGAACTGAGTGATGATCGAGCCATCTTGTTCACGTCGGAAAATTGGCAAGATATCCATCAGTGGTTCTTTACATAAGATCACCCCAGCAGCATGCACCCCAGTTTGACGCTTAAATCCTTCAAGCCCGCGCGCCATGTCAATGACTTCTTTAACTTCGCGATCATTTTCGTACATGTCTCGCACTTCACCGGCTTCGCTATAACGCGACTCGTTTGGATCAAAAATTCCAGTAAGCGTTATGTCTTTGCCCATAACAGCAGCTGGCATTGCCTTTGTAATGCGATCGCCTATTCCCGGAGGCAAGCCAAGAACTCGAGCCGCATCGCGCACAGCTGCTTTCGCTTTGATCACGCCAAATGTCACGATCTGCGCTACTCGGTCTTCGCCATATTTTTCAGTTGTGTATCGAATCATTTCGCTGCGGCGACGCTCGTCAAAGTCAATGTCAATGTCGGGCATGGACACACGTTCAGGGTTTAGGAAGCGCTCGAAAAAGAGGCCGTGCAGGATTGGATCAAGTTCGGTGATTCGAAGTGCCCAAGCAATTACTGCGCCGGCAGCCGAACCACGTCCGGGACCAACACGTATGCCATTGTCACGAGCATAAAGACATAAATCGGCCACAACGAGGAAGTAGCCAGGGAATCCCATCTGTGCGACAACGTCTAGTTCGTATTTTGCGCGCTCAAGATATTCTGCTGGGACTTCTTTATCACCAAAACGGAACTTGAGTCCGGCATGAACCTGCTCGACTAGCCAACTATCTTCGGTATGGCCAGTGGGGACTTCGAAGTTCGGCATCAGGTCTTGATTTTCAGTGAAGCTAATTTCGCAACGCTCTGCAATCAATAAAGTGTTGTCACATGCTTCTGGAAAATCTCGCCACAAATGTCGCATCTCTTGCGAACTCTTCAAATAGAAATCTGAGCCATCAAATTTGAATCGTTTTGGGTCGCTAAGGTTTGTTCGAGTTTGAACACAGAGCAAAGCTTCGTGAACCGGTGCATCATGTTGGTGTACATAATGCAAGTCGTTAGTTGCAACAAGCGGGATGTTCAAGTCTTTAGCTAGGCGTAACAACTCATCGCGAGTTACTTTTTCAACATCTATGTCGTGATCCATCAGTTCGACGAAATAGTTTTCGGGACCCAAAATGTCGCGCATGTCAGCTGCGACTTCGCGCGCTTTTTTGTAATTTCCAGCCTGGAGCCAACGATTAACTTCCCCGCTTGGACAACCAGTGGTGCCAATTAGTCCTTTTCCATAACGAGAAAGCAATTCACGATCGAATCGTGGATGGTAGTAATAGCCTTCCAAACTCGCCAAACTCGATAAGTGAAAAAGGTTGTGCAGGCCAGTGTTGTTTTCGGCCCATAACGTCATGTGTGCGTAGTTGTTGCGTCCAGCGCCTATGCCCTCGCCGGCAGCGTTCTTATGTACTGGTTCGCCGAAATCAAACGGAGTTCTTACTCGGCGACCCTGCGGAGCGAAGTATCCTTCGATTCCAATGATCGGCTTTACGCCGTACTCAACACCTTTTTTCCAAAAGTCGAATGCGCCAAACAGATTGCCATGATCAGTCATGGCCAGTGCTGGCATTTCCAGTTCGGCAGCTGCCTTAAATAAATCCCCAACTCGGGCCGCGCCATCGAGCATTGAGTAGTCAGTATGTACATGAAGGTGAACAAATGACTTGTCACTCATGATTTACTCCTACCCGCGCACACCGATGAAAACACAGTGTGTGAAATGACGCGTGGGAAGAAAAAATCGCGCTTTCTTAGATTACTCGCGGTTGGGCTCAGAGTTGTGATTAGAGGTCCGAAACTTTGTCGAGTGCCGCCTGCAAATCAAGTGCATACTTACTAGAAAAGGACACCTGCTCAAAAGTTCCAGGATGCATAAAGCCCAACGTAACCGCATGTAACCACTGCCGGTCTAGCCCTAGCTTGGCAGCCAATTTAGGGTCTGCGCCATAAGTTAAATCGCCACAGCATGGGTGACGAAGCGCTGACATGTGCACCCGAATCTGGTGGGTTCGACCGGTTTCTAGATGTATTTCCAGCAAACTCGCATAAGCGAATGCATCCAGAGTGTCGTAGTGCGTAATACTTGCTCGCCCGCTATCAAGAACCGCAAAGCGGTAGGACGAAGTTGGATGTCGATCGATTGGTGCATCGATAGTTCCGCTCATCGGATCTAATCGTCCCTGGACCAGAGTGTGATAAATCTTGTTGACCGTTCGATCTCTGAACTGGTCTTTCAGGCCAACATAGGCTCGCTCAGACTTAGCTACCACCATCAGGCCGCTTGTGCCCACATCGAGTCGGTGCACAATACCTTTGCGTTCAGCTGGGCCGTAGGCCGTTAACACATGTCCCATCGCAACAAGTGAACCAATTACAGTTGGGCCGCTCCAACCAACACTTGGATGCGCAGCTACGCCAGTTGGCTTGTCAATGACCACAAAATCATCATCAGAAAATACAACAGGCAACTCAACTGTTGGTTCGGCTTGCCCAACTTCGGAGTCTGGGAATTCGACCTCAATTACGTCGCCAAATTGGACCCGAGCACTTTTTAGGACAGTCTTGCCATTTAATTTAACTCGATTTTCATCAAGCAGAGCTGCGCAGGCCACCCGCGAAAACCCGCTTAAATTCGCAAGAACTGCGTCGATACGTCCGTCTGTTTCTTCTAACGCAACTGGCCACATCCGGATCATTTCTGCGCCTGCGCTTCGGTTATTGGCACTGCGCGCATAGTCAGTACTATGCCAGCAACTGCTGCGCAGAAAATTGCGCTATCGGCCAAATTGAAAATCGGATAATTTGGAAATTCAATGAAATCAACAACGTGACCTTGGAACCCCTGCGGCGCTCTAAAAATTCGATCAAGAAGATTTCCAAACGCGCCACCAAAAATCGAGCCAAAAACAATGGCCCAGGATCTAGATGAGATCTTTGCTGAGAACCAGATGATTGCGATGCAGGCCGCAAATGCCAAAGCAGTAAAAATAAACGTTGCACCGGTTGCAAACGAGAACGCTGCCCCGGAATTTCGGGCGAATGAGAGTTTGACCAGTGATCCCAATACATTGACGGATGCATTATTTTCTAAATGCATGACAGCAAGTGTCTTGGATATTTGATCGAGCACAACTACAGTCAATGCAGTTATTGCTAATTTGCGTTGGTGAACACTCACTGGGCTAATTAGCTACGGTCTTGCTTTTGCCGGCAAGGCATACAAAGCGTTGCACGCGGATTAGCTTCGATTAAGCGCAACTTGCCAATTGGATTTCCACAGTTTTCGCACCGACCGTACGTGCCAGAAGCAATGCGAGCAAGGGCATGATGTATTTGATCCAAGAGGTCGCGCTTATTGGCTAGCAATGAGATTTCTTGTTCGCGTTCGAAAGTTTTTGTGCCAGCGTCAGCTTGATCGTCGCCAGCGCCTTCGCCGCTTTCAAAAATTAGGTCCTGGAACTTCTCGCCTGCCTGTTCAATTTCAATTTGTAGAGCTGCAGATTCTTTTTCTAGAACTTTGCGAACTTTCTCTAATTCACTTTTAGTCCAGTTAGATTCATCTTCTTGCACTGTTGGCTGCTTTGGCGCAGGCTTTTTTCCAGGTACAGCTTTACGCACCTGTGGAATGTTGGCGCCAGCAATTGGGTTCACCACTGGTACTGGTGGGACTACGACAACGGGGGCTACTTTTACTACTGCTTCTTTAACTGGCTTAACTTTTGCCTCTTTAACTGGCTTAACTTTTGCCTCTTTAACTGGCTTAACTGGGGCAACTTTTTTGGCAACTGCCTTCTGAGGCGCAACTTTCTTAGCCGGCGCTTTCTTGGCTACTACTTTGGCCGGCGCTTTCTTAGGTGCAACAGTTTTCTTCGCCGGGGCCTTCTTGGCTACTGCCTTGGCCGGCGCTTTCTTGGCAGGCGCTTTCGCCGGAGCCTTCTTGGCTACTGCCTTGGCCGGCGCTTTCTTGGCAGGCGCTTTTGCTGGAGCCTTTTTAGCAGGGGACTTTTTGGCTACTACTTTTGCCGGAGCTTTCTTAGCTGGCGCTTTCTTAGCCGGAGTCTTCGATGTAGGTTTTGTTGCCATAATCCTTGTCCTTTAATTACGTCTAAGTGCTTGACTCTACCGATAATTACGAAACTCTTTGCGGCACGTTAGCCCAATTTTGGTCAAAATATCAACTTTCGTACCTAATAGGCATCAAATTCCTAGATTTGACCGTGCGCACAACAAATGTACTAGTGGCTGTGACATCTCTGCATTGGCTTACCCACATTGGCAAAGTAGGTTGATTGTTCAGTAATCTTGCTAACTAGGCAAGTTAGGTAACTAACTACAAAATCATCTAAACCTAGACCTGGAGCCGGCCCAAAAATGACATATCGCGATGTCCCAGCCAAAATCGATCTACCTTTGATGGAACGTGAGATTTTAGGATTTTGGCAGCAGGCTGCAATCTTTGAAAAATCACTCTCGAAAAGTATCGATGGTCCAACATGGGTTTTCTATGAAGGCCCGCCAACAGCAAACGGTAAACCTGGTACTCACCATGTGGAAGCTCGAGTATTCAAGGATGTATTCCCACGTTTTCGCACGATGAAGGGCTATCACGTTCCGCGCAAAGCTGGCTGGGATTGCCACGGGTTACCTGTTGAACTTGCCGTTGAAAAAGAACTCGGTTTTGTTGGAAAACAGGACATTGAAAAATATGGAATTGCGCAATTTAATGCGCGTTGTCGCGAGTCAGTTGTTCGAAACGTAGACGAATTTGCCGCAATGACCGAACGAATGGGCTATTGGGTCGATATGGATCAGGCCTACTGGACTATGGACGCGAGTTACGTTGACAGCGTTTGGTGGAGTCTTAAGAAAATCTTCGACAAGGGACTTTTGGTTCAAGATCATCGCGTTTCACCATATTGCCCGCGATGCGGAACTGGATTATCTGATCACGAATTAGCTCAAGGCTACGAGGATGTTGTTGACGCTTCGGTATTTGTTAAGTTGCCAATCACCAGCGGAAAACTTGCCGACCAATTCCCGGGAATTGCATTACTGATTTGGACAACCACTCCTTGGACTTTGGTTTCAAATACCGCGGCAGCAGTAAATCCAAAAGTTGAATATGACATTGCTAAAAGCGAAGCGGGCGAAATCTTTGTAATCGCAAAAACGCTTCGCGAATCTGTACTTGGCGAAGACTCAACCGTGCTGGCTACAGTAACCGGCCAAGATCTTGAAGGTACGCCATACCAAAGACCATTCAATTGGGTTGAATTCCCAGAAACCGATGCGCCGATTCATACAGTTCTGCTGGCCGAGTATGTAACTACTGAAGATGGCACTGGCATCGTGCATCAGTCACCGGCATTCGGCGCAGAGGATTTAGCTACCTGTCGTGCTTATGGCCTGCCTGTGGTAAATCCAGTGGCGCCCAATGGCGAGTTTGTTGCAGAGATTCCACATGTTGGCGGCGTTTTCTTTAAGACTGCCGACATCAAGCTGGTTGAAATCTTGCAACAAGAAGGCATCTTGTTCAAGCACTTGCCTTACGAACACTCATACCCACATTGCTGGCGCTGTCACACCGCTTTGATTTATTACGCGCAACCATCTTGGTATATCCGCACAACAGCGATTAAAGATCAGTTAATCGCCCAGAATGAAAAAACCAACTGGTTCCCAGACACGATCAAGAATGGTCGCTTTGGCGACTGGCTCAATAACAATGTGGACTGGGCACTTTCGCGTAACCGGTATTGGGGAACTCCGCTACCGATTTGGCGCTGCGATGAGGGCCACTTAACTTGCGTTGGTGGTCGCGCCGAACTAGCGCAACATGCCGGTGATGCTGCGTTAGAGATGGATCCACATCGTCCGTTCGTAGATGATGTAACTTTCCCTTGCCCAACTTGTGGCGAAACTGCTAGCCGAGTTCCGGAAGTCATCGACTGCTGGTTTGATTCTGGCGCTATGCCATTTGCGCAATACGGCTACCCACAAGCAAATGTGGATAAATTTGAGGCTGGCTACCCCGCTGACTTTATCTGTGAAGCTATCGATCAAACCCGTGGCTGGTTTTACACATTGATGGCTATTGGAACTCTGGTGTTTGACGAGTCAGCATATAAAAATGTTCTTTGCCTTGGCCATATTCTTGATGAAGATGGCCGCAAAATGAGTAAGCACCTAGGCAATGTGCTCGAGCCAATTCCGCTTATGGATGAGCATGGCGCCGATGCACTTCGCTGGTTCATGGCTGTTAGCGGTTCCCCGTGGCAGGCACGGCGCGTGGGACACACAACCATCGCAGAGGTAGTTCGCAAGACACTTCTTACCTACTGGAACACAGTGGCCTTCCAGAGCCTGTATGCGCGCAGTAGCCAATGGGATGGTTCGGTTCTGACTCTAGAGAACCCAACAGATCTAGACCGCTGGGCGCTTAGCGAGGCAAACCGCCTAGCGCGCGAAGTCGATGATGCGCTTACGCAATTCGACACCCAACGAGCCGGGCGCCTAATTGCTGAATACGTAGACGATCTATCCAATTGGTATGTGCGCCGTTCCCGTCGTCGATTCTGGGATGGCGACGCTGTTGCCCTAAGCACACTTCATCAGTGCCTAAAGATTGTCACGCAGGTTATGGCTCCATTCACCCCGTTTATTACCGAGCGAGTGTGGCAAGATCTATTCGTAACACCTGATACTGAATCTGTGCACTTAAGCAGTTGGCCAGATTGGCAAAGCGCCACCATCGACGACACATTGAATGAACAAGTTGCTTTAACGCGTCGCATTGTTGAACTTGGCCGCGCTGCCCGAGCGACATCTGGTGTTAAAACTCGCCAGCCTCTGCAACGCGCTCTAGTTGCTGCTGCTGGCTGGTCGCAAATTCCAGAAAGTTTGCAAGAGCAAATTCGCGACGAAGTCAATGTACTTGCCCTAGAAGAGCTCGGTGAATCAAGCGAACTTGTCGATGTATCGGTTAAAGCAAATTTCAAATCACTAGGCGCCCGGTTTGCAAAAGATACGCCAGTAATCGCAGCAGCTATTGCCGCGCAGAATGCAGCAGAGTTTGTCGCGGCGCTGCGCCAGAACACAGCAGTAGTTGTAGTTGCTGGAACAACACATGACATTTCCTTGGATGATGTGGTTATCACTGAAGTCCCACGTGAAGGTTGGACCGTCGCATCCGCTGATGGTGAGTCACTTGCACTTGACTTAGCACTGAATGACGATTTACTTGCACAAGGTATTGCCCGCGACATCACCCGAATGATTCAAGATGCCCGTAAAACTTCAGGCTTCGACATAACAGATCGAATTGTTGTTACTTGGAGTGCTAGCGAGGCTAATGCCCTAGTCGCACTTGCGACTTACGGCGAGCGAATTGCCGCAGAAGTATTGGCCACCACATGGCAACAGGGCGACACCAATGGTGCCACCCTGCGCGATGAAGAACTAGGTGTTTCGATTCTGTTAGCGAAAGCCTAAGAAATCGATTTTCGGTTATTCGTCGTCTGCTGGACCAGATTCGAGTTCAACATCAAGCTTTTTGGCCTCAAGTTCACGTAACTGACCCTCTAGGTAACTGCGCAGACGTCCACGGTACTCACGCTCGTAGGCGCGCAACTCTTCAATCTTGCGCTCAAGACCAGCTTTCTGACCTTCAAACTCACGAGTGATGTTTGCCACATTGCTTGTGGTCTCACTCATGATGCGTTCAGCCTGTGATGACGCTTCAGTAAGGAACTGTTCGCCTTCGATGCGCGCTGATGCAACAGTTTCATCTGCAGTGCGCTGCGCAAGTTCAAGCATGCGTACTGCAGAAACACTTGCATCAGATGCAGAGATTGGTGCAACTACTGCCCCCTGCGACAATTCTTCATTGTGTGCACTGAGCTGATCAACCTGCGCAACTAGCGCAGCCTTGTCGTTCTCTAGCGCAGCCTTTTCGTTTTCTAACGCAGAAAGTGTTTGTTGAGCAACAGATAACTCTTGCGTAACGGCGTGTAGCTGTGCGCTTAGTTGATCTGCAACTGCTGAATCACCTTGTGAGCTTGCTGAGGCAAGTTCAGAATTCTGGTTGCGTAAGGTTTCAGCTTCAGTTTGCGCCTGCGCAAGTGCTGAAGAAAGGTTTTCGTTGTCAGCAGTTAGTTCATCTAGTTTGGCCGTTACCGATGCTGGAATTTCGCCACGAGTTGCGGAACGCAAATCGTCGACTTCCTTAACCAAAGCGGAGACAGTGATTTCGATTGAATCAAGAAAATCATCTACCTCAATCTGGTCGTAACCTTTTTTAAATGTGGTCTCATTAAATGTTTTGTTGTGAATTTCTTCGGGCGTTAGCGCCATGGTCGGACCCTTTCATGTAGTACTGCGTCAGGGCAGACACTCTACCAAACTGCTGAACCCTAGCGTAGGGAAAACTAGCCAGAATGTGCAACTAAACAATTTCGCTGCTGGCTAAAATCGTGCGCTCTGGTGACTGGCTGGCACCGGCTGCGGATCAAAAGTTAAGCAGTATCCGCTGTGCGATGTTTATGGCAAACAGCAGAACCAAGAAACTTAAATCTAAACTGACCTCACCAATTCGCACAGGTGGTATCACTTTGCGCACTAGACGAACCGGTGGATCAGTGAGGGTGTAAAGGACTTCAGCTAGTAAAAGCAAAACGCCTCGGGGACGCCAAGTTGGCGAAAATGCTGGAATCCATTCGAAAATTAGTCTTGCGACCAAAATGTACCAATAAATTTCAAGGGCAAAAGACAGCCATTGGCTGACTAGCGACAAAGCCGGAAATCCTTAGCGTTGGTTGAAAAATGGCTCATCACGCAGTTGGGCGCGAGCAGCCAAAGAGACATCAATGTTGGCCGGTGAGAGCAAGAACACTTCTTTAGCTACCTTTTCTAAGGTGCCCTCAAGTCCATGCACGAGGCCAGCCGAGAAATCTACAACTCGCACCTGGTCTGCATATTCAAGTTCGCTCAAGTTCAAGATAACTGGTGAACCAGAACGGAATTCTTCGCCGATGCGACGAGCATCATTAAATGTTGTTGGCTGAATGCTAACAATGCGGTACGGATCAATTGCAGGTGCTGACTTGGCAACCTGATGAGCATTCTCTGGGGTCACTACCTGCAGATTTGGCTGTTCAACTGCTTCTTGCGCCTCTTGCGCATAGTAAGTTGGCTCGTCACCGAAGCCATCGCCATCTACTAGACCTAAATATTCTGCAACCTTGCGCAATGCACTTGCCATAATTGCCAACTCCTATCGGGGAAACTTCTTCCCTACGAAGTTACCTGCAAAATCAGCGATGTCCGAGTATTACCGAACCTAACCGTAGGTGTGTCGCGCCATATTTGAGGGCAATTTCGTAGTCTGCGCTCATTCCAGCCGAAATATATTGCGCAGCCGGCATATGTTGGCGCAGCTGAAGTGAACTGCGTTCAAGTGCGGCAAATGCTTGGGCAGCGTCCTCGTTAACTGGCGCAACCCCCATCACGCCCATCAGATTCAGACCGGGTATCGCGCAGATTTGTTCGGCAAGTTCGAGTACATCGCCATCACGAAGTCCGCCGCGCTCTTGGCGCACATCTGGATCGAGATTAATTTGAATAAACACATCAAGCGGGCGATTGCGCGTGGGCATAACTTTGGCTAACGCATGCACTAGCTCTATGCGGTCCACACTGTGTACTGCATCGGCCCATTGCACAATACTCTTCGCTTTATTTGTCTGGACCTGCCCAATTGCATGCCAAGTCAAATTTGATGCTTGAACTTCTAGTTTCTTTGCGGCCGCTTCTTGGTCGCGATTCTCCCCCACATTGGTTACCCCCAGATGTGCCAAAAGATCAACATCCGCGGCCGGCCAAGTTTTAGTTACCGCAATTATCGTGACCTCAGAAAAATTGCGGTTAGCCGCTAGGCAAGCAGATTCAACTTGCGCGGTAGTTTGGGTCCAGTTCAGGGACAACTCATCAAGACGGGACATCACACTTAATTCTCACGCTGATGAATCACAACAGCAAGTGCATGCCGACCAGTTATTCCATCACGGCGATAGGAATAAAGATCTTCGTTTTCTGCCGTACAGGATGCTAGTTGTTCTACTGCAAAACCAAACTTGCCGAGTTGTTCTTTAACTCCGGCAGCGATATCGAGATGGCGACTATCCACGATCGCCTCTGGACATTTGGCACCGACCAGACTGACCCGATCAGCGGTTACTTCATAACATTTTCCACATATTGTTGGACCCAAAATGGCAACTGAGCGACTCGGAACCGCGCCTTGACTCAAAAATGCAGTGGCTAAGGATTTTGGCAGTTCGGCGGCAAGACCAAGCCATCCGCAATGTCCAACCGCCACTATTTGCGCGACTGGGTCAACTAGCGCAAATGGCGCGCAATCGGCGGCTAGGGCAACTAAACCAAGATTTTTTGACTTAGTGACAAATCCATCGCCGGGCATCACTTTAGTTTGTGTTTCAACAAAGGAAACATCGCTGCCATGAGTTGCAGTCAAGACTTTCAAACAATCAGCGTCGATTAATTGACTAAGCAATTCACGATTTTTTGTTACTGCACTGTCATCGTCGCCAACATGGTCGGCCAGATTTAGTGAACTAAATGCTCCGTTGCTGTAACCACCGAACCGACTGGTTACAACGACCGAAATTTCTCCGAAATTGCGCTCGGCGAAAAGTGGTGATTTGCTCAACGCAAGAAATCAGGAACAGCTAAGCCATCTTCTTCAGGTTCAACTGCAGCCGGCTCGGTTTCATCGGCTTGTTCGACTTCATCTTGCTCGCCGAACATAGCGTCAAAGTGATCGCCCGCTGGTGCGAATACGTCTGGAACTGAAACTTCAGCCGGCTCGGAACTGTAGTCAGCTGCAACCGGAATTACTGGAGTCTGTCCTTCTTTTGCTACAGCGTGCGCAGCCTGCGCAGCTATTGGTGTCTCGTCTAGAACTTTACGAGCGTATGGCGATGTCACTTTAGAAGAAAGTGGTTCACCTCCATCAAAACCGGCTGCGATAACGGTGACCTTAACCATGTCGCCAAGAGTGTCATCAATTGCGGTTCCGAAAATAATCTGCGCATCCGGGTGAACAGCGTTTTGAATCATTCGAGCTGCCTCGTTAATTTCAAACAGACCCAAGTCGCTAGCGCCAGATACTGCAATGAGTACGCCGCGGGCGCCTTCGATACTGGCTTCAAGAAGCGGACTAGCAATTGCCAAAGTGGCAGCCTCAATAGCGCGAGATGGTCCACGAGCTTCACCAACACCCATCAGGGCGGAGCCTGCGTCCTTCATGATGCTACGAACATCTGCGTAGTCCAGGTTGATTAGACCCGGTGTCGTAATTACATCGGTGATGCCGCTGACTCCCTGGAACAAAACAGAGTCAGCATGACGCCAGGCATCGACTGCGCTGATGGTGCTATCGGAAACCTCAAGTAGCCGGTCATTTGGAATAACGATCAGGGTATCTACTTGGCTACGAAGTGACTCAATACCAATACTGGCACGTTCCGCGCGAGTATTGCCTTCAAAACTAAATGGTCGGGTTACAACGCCGATAGTTAGTGCGCCCAAACTACGGGCAATCTCGGCAACAATTGGAGCGCCACCGGTACCAGTTCCGCCGCCTTCACCAGCAGCGACAAAGACCATGTCGGAACCTTTGAGCACGTCTTCGATGTCTTGACGATGATCTTCGGCAGCTTGGCGACCAACTTCAGGATCTGCGCCGGCGCCGAGTCCACGAGTTAAGTCGCGGCCGATATCGAGTTTGACGTCAGCATCGCTCATCAACAGATGCTGGGCATCAGTGTTGATGGCGACGAATTCGACGCCTTTCAAACCGTATTCGATCATGCGGTTTACAGCGTTAACGCCGCCACCGCCAATACCTACGACTTTAATAACTGCTAAATAATTCTGTGGTGCCGGCATAATTGCGCCTCCTGGGTGCTGCGGACTAACTGTAAACCTCAACAAGAGCGTTATAGTTATGTCAACCTGTAACAAGTAAAAGGTATTGGCTAACTAGGAAAATCTCGGTAATGACTGACTCGGCGTGTCGGCAATTACCGCGGCAAACGGCTACTGACGCACAGTTGGATTAAGCGGTGAGCTCACATTGATGTGCCGGTATTTATTAATAAGTAACGAACCAACAACTTTAATTTTTAGTTTGGCCTGGTCCCCTGATCCGAAAGCAATTGATTGTCCACGCGTTAGTTCCACAATCACACTGTTGCTGTTCGCTGCAGAAATACGGGCCACTTTCCATTTGGCTGGGATGGCTAGCGCAATCTGTACTGCAGATTTCATAGCCGCAGTATTTGGCTTGGCACTAATCAAGCGCATCTTCTTGGGCTGGTGATCAATTTTGCCAGCGAGCATTCCCTCATCGTCAATTAAATTAAACCCGTCACCAGACTTAACCACCGCAACTGGTGAGCGTTCGGTAACTGTAATCAAAACGCTGTGCGGCCATCCACGTTCAACCCGAGCAGATTTAATTTGGGGAATCCTAGTCAACGTCTTGGAAATTGATTTTGGGTCAACCGAAATCAATGACTGGCCAACATGCACATTAGCCATTTGCATTACTTTCTCAGCTTTAAGTCTGTGAGTCCCCACAATCTTTAGATCTTCAACGAGAAATAATTTGGACTGATACAAAGTCCACCAAGTGATAACCAGAAAAATACCGAAGAGCCAAAACATCCAAGGCATACGAGATCGACGTTTACGAACTGCCTCACCAGTGCGAATAGTTGTCCCGCTCATTAATGTCCTCGCCCAGAAAGTAATTCAAGAATTTGCGGGCACATCATTCCGATGTCTCCAGCACCTAAAGTCATAATGATATCGCCTGCCTTGGCATGCTCGACCAAAGTAGCTGGCACTGCTGACCAAGACGGTTCAAAAACAACTGCCTCGTCCAAAAGCGGAACATTGCTAGCCATCACACTTCCGGATGCACCTGGAATTGGCGTTTCACCTGGCGCGAAAACTTCAAGCACTACAACGAAATCGGCAAGGCCAAGCGCTTGACCAAATTCTTTAGAGAACAGCGCTGTGCGATAAAAGTGGTGAGCTTGAAAAGCCACGAGCACTCGCCCGGATCCAACTACGGTGCGAGCTGCATTTAGAACGGCAGTAATTTCCGTTGGATGATGGGCGTAGTCATCAAACACTCGAACGCCTGCGACCTCGCCGCGAAATTCAAAACGCCGATGCGTCCCAGTAAATCTAGCTAACCCATCACATGCCGTCTGGGCTGAACAACCAAGCTCTAAAGCCATAACAAAAGCCGCGGTTGCGTTAAGTGCGTTGTGTTCACCTGGCACCACTAGATTAATTGGACCGTAGGTTTGACCAAGATAAGTAATGGTGAAAACAGACCCAACCGATTGGGTTTGCAGCATTGAAACGACTGCATCATTGTGGGTATTAGTGCCATAGGTAATGACCCGAGCACCTAACGCGCTAGCAGCATCTGCAGCTTTTTTAGCTCCAGCATCATCGCCACAAACGACTGAGAAACCGGCACTTTTTCCAGTACCAACTATAAAGTCAACAAAAGCTTGTTCAAGGGCCGCAAATGAACCCCAGTAATTTAAGTGATCTGGCTCGACATTTGTGACTATGGCAGCAGTAGTTGGCAACCGTAGAAATGTTCCATCGCTTTCATCCGCTTCAACAACAAAATGCTCACCAGAACCAGAATGCGCATTACTGCCGGACTCATTCATCTCCGAACCAATAACGAAGGATGGATCAAGTCCTGCATGCTGGAGCACAACAGTTAGCATCGAGGTTGTCGTAGTTTTTCCATGCGTTCCAGCAACACTGACCCCAATTGAACCCGAGACGATTTCGGCTAATGCTGTTGCCCGATTAACTACAGCAATTCCATGTTTTATCGCCGCTTGAACTTCTGGATTTGTGTCAGGAATCGCGGTTGAAATCACTAATACATCTGGCTTGCCCGATTCCAGCATGCGAGCGCCATTGTGTCCGACATATACATCTGCGCCTAGTGGCTTAAGTGAAGTGAGCCTGCGCGACTCTTTTGCATCACTTCCACTCACTTGAACACCACGGGCAAGAAGTACGCGGGCTATTCCGCTCATTCCTGCGCCACCTATACCGACTATGTGAACATGCCCCGATAAAACCGTCATGCGCCACCCGCAATTACCCGATCGATGATGTCAACAATTCGACTACTCGCATCACGACGACCGAAGCTGGCAGAAATTTGAGCCATACTGGCCAATTTTAATTTGTCAGTCACAACAGGCATTACTGCATCTGCAACGAACTTAGCGGTGAAATCTGTATCTGTAACCAGAATCGCTCCCCCGGCCTTAACCACATGCTCGGCATTTAGTTTCTGTTCGCCATTACCAATTGGTAGTGGCACATAACATGCAGGTAAACCAACTGCGGTTAGTTCAGCCACAGTCATCGCCCCCGAACGCGCAATCACAAAATCTGCAGCTGCATAGGCAAGATTCATTTGTTCGATGTAATGAACTGCGTGATAGGTGTTACCACTAGCTATTGGTAACTCATTTTTCATGCCAACAGCATGAATAATGTGAACATCCTTAAATGTTCCTTCCTGCCGACACTGCTCAATCACCGTATTAAGTTTCACAGCGCCTTGCGATCCGCCAAATACTAAAATCACGGTTGCATCTAGCGCAATGTTGAAATGATTTCGAGCTTCGATCAATAGGCTGCCTCGATCAAAGTTCTGGATCGAAGTCCGAAGCGGAATGCCAGTTAAAATACCATGGCTCATCGAGCCTGAAACGGTTTCAGCTACTGCGCTTGCAAACCGTGCGCCTACTCTGTTGGCAAGGCCCGGTCGGGCATTTGCCTCATGAATGACAATAGGCACCCTGCCTCGTGCGGCCAGGTAAGCAGGAAGCGCCACATAGCCACCAAAACCAATTAATACATCGGCATCTTGCAAAACCTCACGGCATTGGGCAACTGCAGCCTTCAACCTTATTGGCACAGTAAACAGTTCTTGATTTATTCTGCGCGGCAGTGGGACGGCCGGGATAAGTTCCAAACGATATCCGCGCGCCGGGACGAGCGTGGTCTCTAATCCGCGTTCAGTGCCAAGTGCAACAATCTTCACGTCAGGATGACGCTCAACTATCGCATCGGCCACGTTTAATGCCGGTTCAATATGTCCAGCGGTTCCGCCGCCAGCCACAACTATCTTCATGTAGTTTGCTCCGCTGACTCTGCTTGCTTTTTAGCAAACGCCAGCAAAATACCCAGACCAGCCAATGTTGGAATCAGTGAGGAGCCGCCATAACTAACTAGCGGAAGCGGGACACCAGTGATTGGCATGATGCCCAGAACTGCCCCGATATTCACAAAAGCCTGCGTTGCAATCCAAGTAACAATTCCAAGGGTGACTAAGCGAGTGAATAAATCGTCAGATAGTCGGGCAATGCGCAAACCAGAGAAAATTATGGCCACAAATAACACCAGAACAATTAGTGTTCCAACAATCCCAACTTCTTCACCCACAACTGCGTAGATGAAATCGGTGTGAGCTTCCGGAAGAGTGCCCCACTTTTCTTTTGAACCACCAAGTCCTACTCCGAGCCAACCGCCAGATCCCATAGCCCGCTGCCCATGGATTAGTTGGTAGCCAGTACCTTGCGGATCAGCATTTGGGTTCAACCATGAAGTAAAGCGCGCCATTCGATAAGGCGCGGCAATGGTCAACAGAACAATCAACCCGACAAATAATCCCGCTAACATCCAGAACCATTTGCGCGGAGCGCCAACAAAGTAAAGCGCTGAAGCCATAATGGGCATCATGATCATTGCGGTACCTAAGTCTTTTTCCGCAAGGATTAAGAACAGAACAACTACACAGACCACACCATATGGATTTAAGAGCCGAGAAACTAGATGCAATTCGCCTTCATAATTTGCCAGAATTTTCGCCCCGTAAAGAATGATGCCAATTTTGGCGAATTCCGAAGGCTGGAAACGAATGAGCGAACCGAACTCAATCCAGTTCCTTTGCCCATTTACCGATGATCCGATCACCAGAACCGCGCAAAGCAGGCCGACAACAGTTATCAAAAACGGCCCAGAATACTTCTTGATTCGTTCGTTATCTTGCTTAGCCATCACGAGCAATCCGAAAACGCCAATTCCAGCAAATAACACTTGGCGTTCCACAAGCGCCCACTGATTACCGTTGAAATTTTCATAAGCGAAAATACTTGATGCCGAAGCCACCATCACAAGGCCAGAGACCAATAGCGCAATAGTGCTCCAGAAGATGATGTTGTAGAGAGCCATCGGGTGTTCTAGTTTCTGCCAAATAGATTTAGTATCTGCTTTCGGCTCCGCGTTCTGTATGACGGTCATAATGTCCCTAACTCTCGAACTGCCTGCGCAAATGCGTCGCCACGATGCGCGTAATCTCGATACATATCCCATGATGCGCAGCCTGGAGCGAGTAACACAGTGTCCCCTCTGCTGGCTAACTGTGCGGCCAATGCAACCACAGAAGTCATTGCATCTATCTGGGTGCTGTGCACTCTGTGCACTGGAACATCGGGGGCAAATTTAGTCAATGCCTGCGCAATCAACTCCTGATCTGCGCCTAAAAGGACGACCCCACGAAGCCGACTTGCTGATTTTTCTACCAGCTCGGTGAAATCCTGACCTTTTGCTAATCCCCCAGCAATCCACACAACAGACTCGTAAGCACGAATAGAAGTGAATGCCGCATGCGTGTTCGTCGCCTTGGAATCATCGACATAGTCAACACCATTTACCTGGTCAACATGTGTAATCCGATGTGGCTCTGCCTGCCAATTCATTAAGCCGGCTTTGATGAATGCAGGTTCAATTTCGATTGCTCGAGCAAGTGCAATAGCGGCTAACGCATTTTGAACATTGTGTGGGGCATTACTCGGCAAATCAGACAACTCAATTATTTCAAGTGCAGAAGTTGCGCGCTGCGAAAGAAAAGCTCGATCTACCAAAATGTCTTCAACTAACCCAACCATCGAACTACGCGGAATACTCAGCGTGAACGAAACTGCTCGGCAACCTTCGACTACATCTGCTTGTTCAACCATGCGTTCAGTGGCTTCATCTTGCTCGTTGTAGATGGCAGCGATTTGAGTATTGCGATAAATGCGGGCCTTCGCATCGCGATATGCCTCAAATGACCCAAATAGGTCGATGTGATCAGGCGCCAAGTTCAGACAAACAGAGGCAACCGGTGAAACGGAATGTACAAATGGAAGTTGTGGCGCACCTACTTCAACGACAATCGCCGCGAGTGGATTTGGGTCCATAACTACCTCGCACATTGGCAAACCAATATTGCCCGCTGCTCGCACATTCTGTGCGCCGTATTTTTCCGCGAGGATGGATTCAACCATTCGGGTGGTTGTGGTTTTGCCGTTAGTCCCGGTAATAGCAACCCAAGGAGCCGCCGTTTCTGGGTCTCGCAATCTCCAAGCTAATTCCAACTCACCCCAAATAGTTACCTCAGCACTTTGGGCTGCTTTAACAATCGGTGCAAGCGGTGAAACTCCAGGAGATAAAACCAACACATCTAAATCGCTTGGCAAAGTTACATCATCATCAAACTGAAATTCGGCGCCAAGAATTTCAAGTAGCTGAGCCTTGTCTGCATACTTATCTCGGGGTGCGCCATCAATTATTAGAACTTGGGCATCCATCTGGATCAACGCGTCTGCAGCGGCAAAGCCGGCAAGACCAAAACCAACAACTGCGACACGAATTTGCGACCAGTCCGAAGTTCGATTCAATTTACTTACTTCATGCATCTAAATCAGGCCTCATTGTCGGACCCACTCAGCATAGAAAAGTGCCATAGCGCCACCGACGCAAACGCCTTGGATAATCCAAAACCGAACAACGATTAATGTTTCTGGCCAGCCCAGCATTTCAAAATGGTGATGTAGCGGCGCCATTAATAAAACCCGTTTGCCAGTTAACTTATAGGACGTCACCTGGGCAATAACGGAAAGCGTGATGATCACAAAAAGACCACCGAAAAGCGGCAGTAACAGTTCAGTTCTGGTCAAAAGTGCCAGTGCTGCAATTGCCCCGCCCAAAGACAAAGAACCAGTATCTCCCATAAAGATTTTTGCTGGGCTAGTGTTCCACCACAAGAACCCAAAGCATGAACCAGCACACATCGCTGCAAACATTGCTAAATCAAGTGGATCGCGCACGGTGTAACAGCGCGCGACATCTCCGAATTGGCAGTTCTGTCCGTACTGCCACACACAAAGAACGGTGTACGCAATGAACGCCATTACTGCTGCGCCACAAGCTAGGCCATCAAGCCCGTCGGTCAGATTAACACCATTGGTGATGCCGGTAATCAAGAACCAAACCCAAAGCAGGACAACACCTGTTGGCAAAATCCATGGCGTATCTCGAACTACGGAAATTGCGTGCGATAACGGATGACGTCCTTGCGCATCTGGAAATTGCAAACCTAGCCAGCCAAAACTCAATGCAACGAGTGCTTGACCGATTAATTTAGTCCGAGCGCGGATGCCCGTACTTCGTCGTTTGAAGATCTTCAAATAGTCATCGGCCACACCAACAAGACCCAATCCGACCATTAGGTAAAGTGCAAGCAACCCTGTTGCAGTTGGCATAGTCCACGCGATTAAGTGTGTCAGCGTGTAAGCCAGAACCACCGAACCTAAAATTGCTAAGCCACCCATAGATGGCGTCCCGCGCTTACTGCCGTGTTCTGGGTAATTGATGCCATCGGCCGATTCTCTGATTGCCTGAGAAAGACCGCGCCGGCCAAGAACTTTAATTAAAAGAGGCGTCAATATCAACGAGAAGATTGCGGCAAATGCACCAGCGAGTACAACTAACTTCACTGTGCACTCCCCTCATCATTCATCGCATCAGAGACCATTTGGGCTAACTGTTCAAACTGACCTGAGCGCGATGCTTTAAATAGCACGACATCTGGCGATTTAACCCTCTCAACAATGTAATCGCAGGCTGAACTAAAGTCGGGAAACCACACCGACTCACCATCCCAAGACCCCTCTTGGAGTGCACCTAAATACAAAGCTTTGGCCTGCTCCCCAACAACTACCAAATTGGAAATATCCAATCGCACAGCAAGTCGACCGATTGCATCATGTTGTTCAATGGAAAATTCGCCTAGTTCAGCCATCGCACCAAGTACAGCCCACGAGTGCCCAGACGGTGCGATACCTGCAAGCGCGCGAAGCGCGGCTGACATTGATTCTGGGTTTGCGTTGTAGGCATCGTTGATTACGGTAACTCCGTTACCCAACACAGATTTCTCCATACGCCATGGGCTAAGTAAAGTTACTGAACTGAGTGCTTCAACTACGGTTGATAATTTCATGCCGCAAGTGATTCCTACCGAAGCTGCCGCTAAGGCATTCAAAACATTGTGCTCACCTAGTAGTGGCAACCTAACGCGTTCAATTTCGTTTGCTATTTGAATATCGAATTCATAAGTTCCATCATCACAAGATGAAATATTGAGTGCGCGAACATCAGCGGCTACGCTCAATCCATAGGTAAGTACCTGAGCCTTCGTTAAGTTGCGCATTTCTAAAACGTAGGGATCGTCATAGTTCAGAATTGCCCAATTTTGCGCACAAAGTCCTTGCACTATTTCCGATTTAGCTTTGGCTATGTTTTCGATGGATCCAACTTCACCAATGTGCGCCTGACCCACATTGGTTACAACCGAGATAGTTGGGCTCGCAATTTCACACAAGTATGAGATGTGCCCTAATCCGCGCATACCCATCTCTAAAACTAAATTATTGACATCACTATCTGCAGTTAAAATAGTTAACGGAAGCCCGAGTTCATTGTTCTGTGAGCCCGCTGGTGCTTGTGTTGGACCTGAGTGTTTTAGCACTTGTCCAATGAGGTCCTTGGTTGATGTTTTTCCGGACGAGCCAGTGATGGCGACAACGTTTACATTTGTGAATTGAGCGCGGTCGAATGCAGCGAGTTTCCCAAGAGCATAAATAACTGGATCAAGTTCTACTCCATAGTTCGGGACTAAAACATGCGGACCTTCGACTGACTGGGAAACCAAGCAGGCCATTGCGCCATTGCCCAAAGCTTGCGCAACATAGTTGTGACCATCTGCTCGCTCACCTTTGATTGCAGCGAATAACCAATTTTCAGAGGAGCTCCTTGAATCTGTTGAAATTGCAGAAAGAATTAAATCCGGATCTCCAAAAACCTGACCGCCAGTGATTTCAGCAATTTTCGCAAGCGTAATTTTATGCACCAACAATCACCTCACGAATCACTTTTACATCGTCAAATTCAGTAATGATTCCGTTGATTTCTTGCCCAACTTCATGTCCTTTGCCCAGCACAGCAACAACATCTCCACTACCCGCAAGTGAAATGGCGAAAGCAATCGCATCACGTCGGTCACCAATTTTAAAAACCTGCGCAGGTTGCCCCAAAGTTCCCTCAAATACTGCCTGACGAATCTGTGCTGGGTCTTCACTTCTGGGATTATCGTCAGTAATTACAACCACATCTGCTAACCGAGCAGCAATCTGACCCATTAGTGGGCGCTTACTTGAATCACGATTTCCACCACAACCGATAACCGTGATTAGCTTTGTGGGTTTAGCTACGAGAATTTCGGTCAATACTTTTTCCACTGCATCAGGGGTATGCGCATAATCAACAAATGCTAAGAAGTCGCTATTGCTAGCCACTAATTGCATACGCCCGGGCACCTGTGGCAAGTTGGCCAACGAATCTTTCACGACTAGCGGATCGAGACCCAAAATCGCACACGTGGCTAAACACAGCGCAGCATTCTTGGCATTAAATTCGCCATACATCGGAATGCTCACATCGAAGTTTTGAGTTGGACTTTCTAAATTAAACCGAGTGCTTCCAGATAGCTGCGTTAGTACGTCACTGATTCGCCAATCGCCTATTGCTCCAACAGAAATCACCTGCTGCGCATCTGTACTTGAGATTAGCTTGCGGCCCCAGTCATCATCACAGTCGATAACCGCGACCTTGCAACGGGAGTCAGTGAAAAGTTTTTGTTTAGCGGCAAAATAATTTTCCATTGAGCCATGAAAATCTAAGTGGTCTTGGGTGAGGTTAGTAAAGATTGCCACATCAAATTTAATTCCTGCGACTCGATGCAATTCGAGTGCGTGGCTTGAAACTTCCATACAAACCGTATCGGCGCCGGCGCTTACCATCTGCGCTAACAATTTAAAGAGATCTGTAGATTCAGGCGTTGTGCGCTTACTCGGAATTTCTAAGTCACCAACAAACGCACCTAAGGTGCCAATAACACCCACGCTATGCCCGGCTCCAAGCAAAAGTGTGCGTAATATCTGCGTAATTGTGGTCTTCCCATTTGTTCCGGTCACACCAATCATTTTCAATTTTTGTTCCGGGTGCCCATAAAACTCGGCTGCAACTGATGCCATATCTAGGCGGGCGTCACCTAACAATAGCCAGGGCAATCCTAGATTTTTTGCAATTTCGCATCCAGGTTGATCACTGGCGATAGCAACTGCTCCGTTATCAATCGCTTGCTGCGCAAAATTAATCCCGTGTTGAGTTAGTCCGGGAATTGCCACATACAGGTCGCCATCAATTACGGCTCTTGAGTCGTGAGTTATCCCGTTAATTTCAACGTCAGCGCTTACCTGCAGATTGAGTCGAGCACCGAGTTTAGCTAGCGAAGTTGATGCTGGTTGGCCGGTTTGCATAACATCACCACTTCACAGCAATTTTTGGTCGTTTCTGACTTGACGGCGGAACTTTGCGGTGCGCTAACGAGTACATCATCACTTCTCGAAAGACTGGACCTGAAAGCAAACTACCGAAGTGCAACCCGCCAGGTGTGTGAATCATGACTGCAACCACTAAGGCAGGATTTTCTGCAGGTGCCATTCCAACAAAAGATGCGGTGTATCCGCTGTATCCAGGACCATTTACCCGAGAGCGGTTTGCCGTACCTGTTTTTCCAGCAACTCGATAGCCAGGAATTTGTGCGGCTGGAGCTGTTCCTTCAGCCGAGACAACACTTTCTAACATTTCTCGGATTATTCGAGCCGTTTTTGCGCTGACTACCCGAGTGGCAGTTGGTGGCGGCGCGGGAGTGTAAACACCAACATTGCTCGTGGTGCCTGCGAGAATTTGTGGAGTAAGTCGAACCCCATTATTTGCAATCGTGGAATAAATGCTGGCTACTTGAAGCGCAGTAACTGAAAGCCCCTGACCAAAAGCCAGAGTTGGGAATGTGGTGTCCGACCACTCGTTCTCATTTTTAGGATTAGGCAAACTTCCAGATGCCTCACCGTAAATATTTGAACCAGTCAATTGGCCAACACCAAACTTTTGCAAGTAACCAAGGAACTTGTCTTGTCCAATTTTGTTGGACGCGATAATCGATCCGATGTTGCTTGATAGAGCCAAAACACCGTTGAGCGTTAGATGTAATGTTCCATGTGGTTCATGGTCATGAAAATTTGTTCCACCTTTGCGAATTGTTGGTGGAATCACTAATTTGCTAGTTGGCTTGAGGGCACCCTCTTCGATCACGGCAGACATTGTCATAACTTTGCTAGTGGACCCGGGTTCAAAAGAATCCTGAACTGCGCTATTGCGCTGTTGATCCGGAGAATATTTTTCTGGCTTGTTTGGGTTATAAGTCGGATAAGTCGCCATGGCTAAAATTTGGAAGGTTTTTGGATCCATTACAACAACGTCGCCACCGACGGCATGCTGTGCAATAACCTGACGCGCCAGGGCTCGTTCAGCTACTGCCTGAATTGAGTCGTCAATAGTTAGTTTGATTGAACCGCCATCTATCGCATCAATTCCAGAATTCGGCCCGGTTGGAATTTGGGTCCCATTGACCATTTCCACGGTTTGTTTGCCATCTTTACCAGATAGCCAATCGTCGTATTTTTCCTCGAGGCCAACTAAACCTCGGCCATCGTATCCTGTGAAACCAAGTAGGCTCGCAGCCAAATCACCTTCGGGATAGATTCGCGATGAAGTTGCCTGGCTGAGAATTCCTTTAAGCTGCTCAGCTGCAATTTTGTCCCACAATTCTGGTGTGATGTTTCTTGCGACGTAACTGAAGCGGAGTTTGCCAGTCAGTCGTTTCTGAATTTTTTTGACCGGCATCTTTAGATAGCGAGCTAAAATCACCGCAGTTTTATGGGGATCACCCACAAGCGTCTGGTCCGCTGTTACATCACGAGCTTTGATGCTCATCGCAATTGGATTGCCATTTATGTCAGTTATCTGCCCTCGAAGTGCGGGCACCACAAAAGTTTGTAGGCGTGAATTTTCCGCCTGAGCAGCAAGCTCTGGACCGCGAATGATTTGCAGATTAACTAGTTGCCCGATACACAGCAACATAAAGATCATGAGCAAGATCGTGAAAGTTCGAATCCGCCTGCGCGGATTGTCCAAGCGCACCACCATCGGTGCATTTACTACTGGCCCTGATGCTTGTGGAGGTAATCCTTGGTTGGCCATATCATTGCCCCGCTACGGCAGCTTGCGGAACTCCTAGGATCTTGTGATCTGAAAGTCGTAAGAATGCTGGCGTTGCTGCTGGGATCATGCCCATTTTGCGAGCTTTGATTAAAAGTTGTCCTGGAGATTCGTGATAAGAAACAAAGCGCTGAAGTTGCTGCTCTTGCGCAGTTAATTGTGAAACCTGATTTTGCAGTTGGTGCTTCTCGAACGAGGCTTTTGCTGACAGGTTATTAACAAGCAGCAGAAGAAGTAGCCCGAAAGTGGCGAAGCCACAAACAATCAGAGTCAAGACTCGCTTACTAGCTTTTCCGGCCGGGATTGCATCATGGATAGTTGCTAGCGCGGGACTAAATGCTGGTTTTATTTGGCTCATGATGCGCTTACGGCTTGATCTCTTAGCTATAGGGGCGTTAATTGGACGGCGCGAAATTTGCGGTGCGCGAGCTGGCATAGCACTCATGCGGCCACCCCGATTCGCTGCGCAGCGCGAAGGCGAACTGAGGCAGCTCGTGAATTACTTTCAACTTCTGCTTCAGTTGCACTTTCAGCGCCACGCGTAAGCAGCTTTAACCAAGGCTGATCATCAGGAGCAATGAACGGCATTTCGATTGGAGTTTTTGATTCAGTACCAACGCGTAGCGCGTTCTTAACGATTCGATCTTCAAGTGACTGATAGGACATAACCACTAATCGACCATTCATTGCTACACAATTTAAGGCAGCAGGAATTGCCCGCTCTAGCACGGCCAATTCGTCATTTACTTCAATGCGAAGAGCTTGGAATGTTCGCTTAGCCGGGTTACCACCGGTGCGACGAGTAGCGGCAGGAATTGCATCTCGAACAACAGTCACCAATCGATCACTATCAGAAAATGGCTTAACTTCTCGTTCGCGAATAATTGCACTAGCTACGCGACCAGCGAAACGTTCTTCACCATAAGTGCGCAAGATTCGGGCAAGGTCACCGTGCGAGTAAGTGTTAACAACATCAGCTGCTGTTTGGCCAACTGAATTGTTCATGCGCATATCTAGTGGAGCATTTTGCGAGTAAGCGAAACCGCGTTCTGGATTATCTAATTGCATTGACGAAACCCCTAGATCAAAAAGGATTCCGTGCACTGATTCGATCCGAAGACCGTGCAGGACTTCTTCAATCTCGTCATAAACTGCGTGAACTAGGGTCACCCGATCGCTGTGGGCAATTAGCCGCTCGCGACTGATTGCTAAGGCATTTTCGTCGCGGTCAAGTCCGATTATTCTTACATTGTTGAAAGCTTCAAGGACTGCCAGGCTATGGCCACCAAGACCAACTGTGGCGTCAACAAAAACTGCTTCTGGATTTTCTAGCGCGGGAGCCAACAACTCCAAACACCGATCTTGCATTACCGGCACATGCTGGAATTTCAACATGTGCCACCACTTGTCTGGATTCCCACCTCTAGTCCTCGGCCATTGGCGAGCCTGGCACCGGGGAAGGTGTGACAGGAATCTACCAACGGCCGAAGGCCACAGACGGTATCCAACAAAATCATGGGAGCGTGATCTCCTCATCTAGCGAAGCAAAGCCTGGCTCTTGCACAGCTAGGTACTGGTTCCAAGCGACTAGGTCCCAAATTTCAATACGGGTGTCAGCGCCAACAACAACTAGATCGCGATCAAGTCCGGCCCATTGGCGCAGTGGCGCTGGAATAGTGACTCGACCCTGTTTGTCGGCGACATCGTCAAATGCCGATGAGAAGAAAACACGAGTAAATGCACGAACTTTTTCGTTGTTCTGCGAACGGGTACGAAGCGATTCGGCGTAAACAGCGAACTGTTCATGGGCCCAAATGACCAGGCAGCGTTCCTGACCTTTGGTCATTACTAAGCCATCAGTTAGGGATTCGCGGAATTTAGCGGGCAAAATCAGCCGGCCTTTTTCATCTAACTTGGGGTTGTGGGTACCTAAAAACAAGGTGCCACCTTCTTCCCCATCTGTGGCAACCCTTCCCCAGGTCACCGCGTGTACCCAGATTACTCCACTTTGCTCCACTGTCAAGCCTTTTTACGCCACAATTTTCCCCCGTGTCGCAAATATGTCGAATATTGCTATTAATCAATGGTGGAGTGAAATGGAGCAATTTTAGGCATATTTTCATAAATTGCCCACGAAATGATGAAATTCAACGTTTTCACTGGTCGATTTTGGTCAGTTTTAGGTCAGAAATGATTTAAACCAGGCAAACTTTTGCCTGGTTACCTAACTAGCGTCCACAAAATGGCAAATTTGGTGCGCTCTGGCCAAGCGTCAGACTATGGCCGAGCAACTAGCCCAGCTGGCGCGCCACACAATATGTTGCGATCTGTCCAAATGCCGTCTGTTTTACCAACAAATTGCACAATTGCAGGTTCGCGGCCGCCAAAGTTTGCTCTCGTGCAAGCCCGTTTAGCATCTGCTACTCCTTTGGCAATGTCTGAGTACTTGCCAAGTGCTAACCATGTTGGCACCGAGACATCAGCAGAGAATGTGATGCTAAACCAATGCACCGGAACTGAGTAGACCCCAACTGGATGGCCATTCTTATGCAAGATGCGCATAACTTCATTTAGCACAACTATTGATCGATTTGCACTTGTCCAGTCATTATTGAGTTCGATGTCGAGCCAAATTGGCACATCACTTTTAATGTTGAAAGTCTTGATCTGCGCAATGGTGTCCTTAGCGATTGCAGTGCCCCGAGCTTTGGCCGTCCCAGGTCCTGGATCGGAAACATTTATGTAAATTGCGCGAGCCGAGTGTGTGTTAGCCCAGGCCCACTGTTTAGCAAAGCACGGGTTAGTTGTGTACGGACGACCGTTATTGAGTCCGATTATGGTAAACCCGACGAATCGCTGGGAAAGCTCTTGATGACACTGCGGAAATGAAACGTCGTAGCCACTGTTATCAATTTCGCCAACAAAATTTGGCAATTTATAGTTTTTGATTCCTACGATGGGGGTACTCACCGCTGCGCTGCCACCTGAAGTCTCTAGCCAAGCTTGTACGCCCAAATATCCGATGAGTGAAAAGCCCACAAGCGCCAATACAGTTACCGCACAACTAAAAAACCTACGCACAGAAGTATCCCCGGTGAAAATTAGTTATCGGAACGATTATCCCAGCGGTCTTCAAGTCCTTGCATAAATGATTTGCGTGGCTTAGCGGTAGCCGGAGTTTTCTTGGTATTGTCCGCGGTCTTTGCGCTGAACAAAGCGCTGACTGAAAGGACAATTACGACAAATCCAAATACCCCAAGTAAAGGCTGCGAAATCATTACCCCAGCAAGTAACGAGGCAACCCCAAGTAGAATTCCGGCGATTACTAATCCGGGATGAGCGACAAATTCAGATTTCTTACCGACTTGCTTTATGGTGTCGCGGAATGTGGATGCAAAACGTGGATCCTCAGTAAGAATGGCACGTTCCATCTGGTCCAGGAGTTTTTGTTCATGTTCCGATAGCGGCATAACAATCAACTCCTCCATGAATAAACGTGGTTAATGTTCCTGTCTATAGGATACGACGGATTAGCGACTTTTGGAATCTCAATTGCAATCACTAGGGCTTTGGCTCATTCCGCTATTTCTGCAGTTAATTCGCCTGTTTCTGGGGATTCTGGAGTAATGAGTCGAGCTTGGCGCAGCATACGTTTGCCAAACTTCGCAGTCACTTTATCCAGAACTCGTTCAGCCTCACGCCAACTCGATGAGCGGGCGCCAAATTGCAACTGGTCTGGAACATCTAAGCCAGGGACTAAGTTTTCAGCGCGCACGCCCAAAAGGCGCACCCTAATTCGTTGCAGGTTCATGCCATCTAACAAACTTTGAGCAACCTGAAAAATCTCTTGGGCAGTATCTGTTGGGTTGGCCAAGGTTTTACTTCTAGTCACTGTTTTGAAATCAGCGAATCGGACTTTAATAGAAACAGTGCGTGTTGCTAGTTCAGCACTTCGTAATTTTCGAGCCACCGTGTCACTAAGTGACATTAAGTGTGTAGACAGTTCAGCAAGATCATCGGTGTCGCTATCAAAAGTGCGCTCTGCTCCGACACTTCGTTCAACATGCTCTGGAGTTACTGTTCGCGGATCGCGACCCCAAGCTAATTCGCTTAAATGTTCTGCGTGCGCCTGGCCAATCACTCGAGCCAAAGTGGAAATTGGAGTGTTTGCAATATCTGCAACTGTAGTTAATCCAAGACGCCCAAGTTGCTCAGCAGTTTTTGCACCAACTCCCCACATCGAAGTGATTGGCAAGCCGTGTAAAAATTCGATTACTTGATCTGGAGTAATTACATAAATGCCATCTGGTTTTGCCCGATTAGTTGCCAACTTCGCCACGAACATACTTGGCGCGATACCAACTGAACACGTGATATTTTCTTGTTCCCAAACAAGTCGGCGGATTTCTCGGGCAATGTGTAAAGGAGACCCGATTAACTTCATGGCGCCGCTTACATCAAGAAATGCTTCATCTATTGATAACGGCTGCACTAACGGAGTCATCTGCTGAAAAATATCCATTACGCGTCGAGATACCTCGGCATATTTATTCATGCTCGGTTCAATAACAACAGCGTTTGGCACTAGGCGCAGTGCACGAGACATTGGCATCGCACTGTGCACTCCTGCCGCGCGAGCTTGATAAGTTGCCGAAAGCACTACCCCGCGCCCACCCGTGTGGCCCACGATTACTTGCTTACCAACTAATTCTGGCCGAGTACTAACTTCAACTGATGCGTAGAACGCATCCATATCGATATGCAAAATATTGCAGGCTTGCGCTAACTCGCCAGCTACCTCGCCAGATTTGTTATCTAATGACATCAGCGTGCAATTCCTGCAGCTTGAGCGCCAGATTGCGCTGCGTTGATACCAGCAGGGATGACATCGCTGAATAACGAATGCTTAAAACCACTGGCATGCTCCCACACCTGACTCGATGGTGGTGTTTCATCTCCATCGTAGGGCCGCTGATTCAATAATTCGTGTACCGCTGCGCTACCGCCACTTCGCCAATGTTCATAAACGCTAGCTAGTTCCCAACAGCCGGTTGCTTGCACTGAAATTCCTCGTGGACCAGTTCTTCTGGTAGTCCCCCGAATCAACACCAACCATGAATGAAAAAGTGTTGATGCGTAATGCTGTTGTGCTTCGTCAAAAAATGCAATGTCGATTGGTCCAGTTGAGTCATCCAAGGTAACAAACACAACTCGCTTACCCGATCGAATTGGCGGAGTCTGAGTAGAGACTTTCACCCCAGCAACTAGAACATTCGCCCTTGACCTAACATCCAGTAATCGACTTGATGGCAGTACTCCCAAATCACGCAACATAGGGATATAAAAACTAACAACGTGTGCGCTTACATCGATACCTAAAATTTCCACTTCATTTTTTACTCGATCTGCCAGAGTCATCGGCTTTAATCCAGTTTTCTCCGGTCGCCAAACTTCTTCGTCGAATAGAGCTAATTGAGCAGATCCTTGTTTTGCAAAATGCGGCGCAGATAGGACATCCATCGCATGGAATAATAAATCGTTTCTAGATGCTTGGCCGGCATGCAGTTCATCAAATCCCCCAGCCAAAATTAGACGTTGCGCTATTGGCTGTGAAACCCCGGAGCGATATAGAAAGTCATAAAGTGATCGATAAGGCTGCCCCGCAATGATGCTTAGAACTTCAGTATTGCTGATTCCTTTTACTTCACTTAATGCGATACGAATTCCATACTTAGGTTTTTCTAAAGAAGATCCTGACGAGTCAATCGCCTCTGATTCGATTACTTCAGTTGGTTGGACCACTTCGACCACATAACTACCTTTAGATGCGTTCACATCAAGGCCCAAGATTTTTACCCCATTTGCCCGAGCATCATCGACAATCAATCGCTTGGGATACATGCCTGGATCATGAGTTAACACTCCAGCAAAAAACTCGGCCGGATGATGTGTTTTTAACCAAGCAGATTGATACGTAGGCAAAGCAAAAGCAGCGCCATGTGCTTTACAGAAACCAAAAGAAGCGAAAGCACGCAATACATCCCAAACATCTTCGATAGTTTTTAACGTATAACCACGCTTTCGCAAACTTGCATAAAACCATTCACGTATTTCATCAAGTTTTTGGAAATCGCCAAGATTGCGACGAATCAAATCTGCATATTCCAACGAGCAACCTGTCATCGTGGCAACGATGCGCATCACCTGTTCGTGGAAAACAACCACGCCATATGTCTCTTGCAGAATTGAGGCTAAATCGGGATGCAAGTATCTAGCAGCTTCCCAACCTTGTCTGGCCCGTAAAAATGGACCAATCATGTCACTCTTAACTGGACCTGGTCTAAATAATGAAATATCAACGATCAAGTCGTGGAATGTTTTTGGTTCGTATTTGCCGATCAACTCGCGTTGGCCTGGCGACTCAATTTGAAAACAGCCCAAAGTTTTTGTGCTTTGAATTAATGCAAAAGTTTCAGGGTCATCAAGTGGAATTTTCTCTAGATCAATTGGAGCAGATCTCTCTTCTCCAATAGATGTGTCCAGATTAGAAATTTTTGAGATTTGCGACTTTGTATCAGCGACTTGCACCCGCACTCGTTCGACTTCAGCAACTGCATAGCTCAAAGCCGACTGCATCCGCACTCCAAGAACATCAAGTTTGAGTAACCCCATCGCTTCAACATCGTCTTTATCAAACGGAGTCATTGAATACCCTTGTGCACTTGCCTGCACAGGTGTTCGGTTCAACAACGATGAATCTGAAAGCACAATGCCACAAGGATGCATAGCAACTTGTCGTGGCAATGAATCGAGTCCTTCAACTAAATCTAAAAACTGATCTAACTCACCTCGGCTAGCCCGGACGGCTAAACCGCTACGACGTAGTTCAGGTAATTCAGCTAATGCGCTTCGAACATGTTTTGCTTTAATGTGTGGGAAAGATTTAGCCAAACTGCCAATCTCGCTCTGGGGCATACCCAGCGCCGCACCCACATCACGAATTGCATTTCTAACTCGGTAAGTTTCATACATTGCAACGCAAGCAACTCGCTCGTTACCAAACTGGGAAAAAATAGCATCATAAACTTCAAGTCTTCGATGCGACTCCACATCGATATCAACATCAGGTAACCCCGGGCGAAGTGTTGAAACAAATCGCTCCATCAACAAGTTATGTTCTAGTGGGTCTACTCCAGCAATTCCTAATATGTGGTTAATAAAACTGCCAGCTCCCGAACCACGTGCTGCAACTCTGATGCCCATATCGCGAATCATGTCGACCACTTTGGTTATGGTCAGGATGTAACCAGCTAGACCCATTCGAGTTAATACATCTAACTCAGCTTCGAGCCGCTGGCGTGCTTCTACTCGGCGCTGCGGTTGGCGATGTAAATAGTTTGCAACCCCTTGTTCACATTGGGATCGAAGTAACTCAATTGCAGACAAATCAATGCGCTCGGTAACCATCGATAGTTCTGGGACATAAACCGAACCCAAACCTAAATCTGTTTTGGGATCTAATACAGATTGCTGAGCTAAATAATGTGTCTGCTCTAAAAGCAAACGAGCAATATCTCGTGGATCACCCACCATGTTTGCTATTCGATAAGCCGTATTATTCATGTGTTTGGAATCTGCTAAAAAGGCTTGGTTTGTGCTGCTTTGTCGATTCTTTTCACTAAGTGGGACTTGTTGGCGAGCAGCATCCAACACATCTGCAATTCTTGCTTGTCCTGGCGTGAGATAGCGCGCCATGTTAGTTAAAACTGCTGGAACTTTCTGTCCGATTGCCCACTGCAGCATTCGAGCAGCGAATACATCAGATAACTGCATGGCATGTGGTTTAGCTTGGTGCGTAACTATTTCAATGACTGGAGTAACTCCATGAGCCCGCCATTGATTTAGATACTCATTGGCTTGATCGAATTTGCGCTGAGCTATGTGCCAGCCCAACATTGATTGTGGTCCCAATAAAACCTGTAACTCATATTTGCTAGCTAACTCCATAAGTTTGCTGTGCTCTAACTCAGCAAATCTTTGCTCGGTGGCATGAGCCACACTTAACGTCTGGCATAACCCAGCCCAACTAGTTTTATTTTGCGCCAAGACGGTAACTCTTGGTTGCGCTCGATGTAACCAAGAGCCGCCATGCATCGGAGTTACTGTGTGGGCACGCGGGATAGCAATACTTAAGTCGGCGCCTAAAATCGGTGCGATCCCAGCATCCTGACAAGCTTGAGTGAATCTGATTACGCCGGCAACACTATCTTGATCAGTCAGCGCCAATGCCTGCGCTCCGTGCTGCGCTGCCTGCGCTACCAGCGCTTCGGGCGCAGCTGTGCCGTATCTAAGCGAGAAGGACGAGGCAACATGTAAATGGACGAACGAATTTATCGACATTGATCATTAACCAGATGCCTTACGCTTTTTTATTGCGATGCAAAGCAATCACATTTCCTGGTTGGCCGATTTGACTGCAAATCCGGGCTAGTTCTTGGACTGAATGCGGAAGAACTAGTTTCCTAGTAACACCTAATTTTTCGGCAACCAGATCTATGAACTCGTAGGCATCGCGAACTAAATCATCGGCTTCACGAGGAGTAACTGCGCCACCCAAACCAGCAGCTGCAGCAGCGCGCTTACCTGCCCCAGCTGCAAAGAATGCCGCCCATTCAGAAAATTCGGGAACGACTTTGGCGACAAGCACCCAAGCACTTGTTGGCTTACGCGTATTTGGCTGAGCGTATGCCGCTAGTAATGCAGCAGCAGCTGAAAGCGCAGATAAATGTGCATTGACATATTTTTCGCCGGCACGCTGGGCGACGATGGCTTCATCTAAACTCCGCAGTGCGCTTGATAGTAAGTCGACGCTAGCGGTAGTTGCATGAGCCTCATGCGTTGGTTGAGCAGTCATAATGTTTCCTCACTAATCCATAACTTGGCGAATGAACCAACTTGTATTGCTCTGTGCGATGTCATAAACCCCACTTGCAGAAGTCGATGGCATTGCTTGGGAAGTTGTGCGTGGTTGCACACAGGAAGCGTCACTTGAGGAAGTGGTGGAATTGTGTTGATCTGAGAATTCCGATCTGGCTTCTACTCGCCAAACTGAATAATCCCGACCATCTGCCTTCCACCAAGCTGCGGATTCGAGCCAAGTAAGTAGCACAGCGAGAACCACATACTTGCGGTTACGCCAAGCGAACTTAGTTGGCACCCCCGAATCGTCTACAGCAACTTGAGTCAACTGCTGGGTGCGATAGCTATGTGCCATTTTTTGCCTTTCGAACATTTGTTCGAATAACATACACCTTACCCCCGACATCTCGTTAATTGCTAGTTTTCCCAATGATTATTGGACTAAACCAATGAATTTTGGCCCAAACCCCCCCCCAACGCCTGGTGCGGTATTTTGCGGGAAGTAGAAATCAGCGAAAAGCACTAATTAGCTTTTGGAACTAGTTTTGGCATTCCGAAAGGGCCCAACTAAATCACTTGCTAAAGTCGTAGCCAATGAACATTGAACCTGCTGTCGATAATTTCACAGCCAACGAGGGTCACGAAAAAGGCTTACGCACAAAAAGTCTTGGCCTGCTTTCCAGCATCACCATAGGTGTTTCATCAACCGCACCCGGCTACTCGCTAGCAGCAACTCTTGGCTTCATCGTTGCTTATGTTGCTTATCAATCACCAGCCATAATTTTGCTGGCATTCATCCCAATCTTGTTCATCGCATATGCATACCGTGAACTAAACCGAGAGACGCCAGATTGTGGAACTACATTCACCTGGGCAACTCGGGTTTTCAACCCGTGGGTTGGCTGGATGGGCGGCTGGGGCCTTGTTGCCGCTGGCATGATCAGCATGGCCAGTGTTGCGCAAATCGCTGGCAAATATTTCTTTCTGATGTTTGGCAGTTCACTAGCTGAAAGCACGCTTTGGGTAACTGTTGCAGGATGTAGTTGGGTTATTTTGCTGAGTTGGATTTCTTACCGAGGAATCAATGTTTCGGCACGACTCCAGCAATGGTTACTCGGTATTGAGATGGTCGTTTTGATTTGGTTCAGTGTTGTTGCGCTTTTCAAGGTCTACTCCGGAACTGCCGGCAAAGACGCGGTGAAACCGCAACTTAATTGGTTTAACCCGTTTGCGGTAACCGATGGACATGGGTTTTCATTTAGTGCACTTTCCGCCGGAGTACTGCTAGCAGTGTTTTTATATTGGGGTTGGGACACCACAGTTTCTTTGAATGAGGAAACCGAAGAACCAGACAAAGTTCCTGGCCGCGCAGCACTGATCAGTACCTTGATTTTGTTAGTCACATACGCGCTCGTCGCTGTTGCTTGCCTTGCTTACTCAAGTGCCAAGCCACTTGAAAATAGTGACGATGTTCTGGCCCAAATTGGCGGACAAGTTCTTGGCACTCACTTGGATAAGTTCCTCATTTTTGCGGTACTTACATCGGCTGCCGCCACAACTCAGACGACGATCATGCCCAATGCTCGCACCCTGCTTTCGATGGGTGCTTACGACGCTATCCCGCGCAAGTTCGCGAAGATTCACAGCACTTACCTGACGCCAGGTTTTGCGACACTAGTTACGGCAACCGTTTCAATTCTGTTTTACGCAGGACTTACTGCGGTTAGCGAAAATGTACTTGGCGATGCAACTGAAGTCGTTGGCCTTTTGGTTGCTTTCTACTACGGCTTAACTGGCTTCTCCGCTGCTTGGCATTTTCGTAAAGATGCAGGCACCAATTTCCGGCAGATTGCTGCTCGCGTGATCATGCCATTAATCGGTGGTATCACCTTGCTTGGCGTATTTATTAAAACCACGTTTGATGACATGAATCCAGATAACAGTTACACAGCCGTTAACATTTTTGGCGTAAAGCTTGGTGGAATTTTTGTTATCGCGATTGGGTCGCTGTTACTTGGGGTGATCTTGATGGTGATCATGTCTCGAATTTCACCCGCCTTCTTCGCTGGCAAGACACTTAATCGACATACCCCGATAGTTGTGGCCGAACACGTATATGCATCTGCAGACCGATTCGGCGTACCAGATGCCACAATCGATGAAAATACCGTTATTCCGCCAGACTTCGATAATTAGAAGAAAGACATCCTCTAGCTCCCAAAGCGGGGGAATAGAAATTTTTGTTAAGAATCAAAGCCCATACCTATTCGGTCTAGCAACTTGAGCCACCAATTGCGTTTACCTTGATGACGGTCCGCGTGATCTAATGACCACCGCGTGAAATTGATACCGGCCGACCGAAATGGTTCTGGTGGAAATGGCTTTGGCAATTTACGAGTCATTTTAAAATCTAAATCTGGATTTTCTAATTTGAACAACTGATTAAGCGCCACGCGAGCGCCGAACCTGGAAGCGCCAACTCCAAGTCCCGTATAGCCAGCGACATAAGAAACTTTTTCGCCCATTGCCAGCCCCCAGAAAGCACTAAAGCGTGTGCAAGTATCGATTGCGCCACTCCAGCCGTATTCAAATTTCAATCCAGCGAGTTGTGGAAAAGTAGCGAAGAAGTGATTTGCCAGCTTAGGCCAAGACGCAGTTGATTGTTCGAACTCTTTTCCAAAGCCGCTACGGAAGTGATAAGTAGCGTCATAACCACCCCAGAGAATACGGCCATCCACCGTTGACCGATAGTAATGAAATTGATTTCCAGAATCGCTAATACCCTCAGCATCATGCCAACCAATGTCGGCTTTCTGCTTCTCACTCAGCGGCTCAGTAACCAGAATCGAATCGTAAACCGGAACAACCAGATACTTAAGCCGTTTCAAAAGCGCCGGATAAGCATTTGTTGCTAGTAAAACTTTTGATGTTTGAATCTGGCCAAATTCACACATGACCTCGACAAAATTTCCTTTGTCATTTAGCGCAACCACCGGCGAATGTTCATAAATTCGAACACCTAATGCCAAGGCGGCGTCACGAAGTCCCCAAGCCAACCTGGCTGGGTCGCAGATTGCCACGCTGTCTGGATCAAAAAGTCCGCCGATAAAAGTTGGCGAATTTAATTTACCGCGCATTTGCTGTTGGTCTAACCAAATTAAATGTTCGCCATAACTAGCTGCTTTATCAACGAAGGATTGCAAAGCCTCAACTTGATACTCTTCAGTTGCTACATCAATTTCGCCAACTCTGCGCCAATCGCAATCGATGTTGTTTTGGATTACAAAATCTTCAATCGCATCGAGGTTTTCATGTCCGGCCTTAACTAAACGTTTTAGTTCATCCGGCCAACGTTTCAAACCATTAACGAACCCATGAGTTAGCGACGCTGCAACAAAGCCACCATTTCGCCCACTGGCACCATGTGCGATGGCATCGCCATCAACTAAAACAACATCGAGGTTTGGCTGGCTCTGCTTTGCTTCAATCGCCGCCCATAAGCCAGTGAAGCCACCGCCAACAATTACTAAGTCAGCGCTCATTTTTCCGATTAAGCGTGACTTATCTTCGGGTGCATCAACATCATCAAGCCAGTAACACTGGTTTTTAATGTCAGCCAACGACGGCATCGTCGCCTCTGATCCATACTGAGAAAAACTCATAGTGAAGTTCCTTTATTTGGGTGAGCTTTCGCTCACTGGTGTCGACATAATTTGCTGCTAAAAAGCAGGCTGTTGTCTGTCGGGTCGTCGCACTAAAGCGAACCCCGCGTCCCACCAGTCCCTTTCACTATGTGTGTATCTGCCAATGCAGAACACCAATCGGCAGTCACATCTGACTACCCCTTGCCCCTGTATGGTAACCCCGAATTGCTTTAAGTCACCGACAAAGACACAAATTAATCCAAGGAAACCATTACATGCTTGATTCGGGTGTAATCCTCAAGCCCATACATTGATAGGTCTTTACCGTAACCAGAGTGTTTGAAGCCACCATGAGGCATTTCGGCCACTATCGGAATGTGGGTATTGATCCACACGCAACCGAAATCTAGCAGGCGAGACATTCGCAGACCAACGCCGATATCGCGAGTCCAAACCGATGATGCCAAACCGTATTTAACATCGTTTGCCCAGCGCAGTGCTTGCGCTTCATCAGTGAACTTTTGTACGGTCATAACTGGACCAAAGATTTCGTTCTGAATCATCTCATCATCTTGCGTCAAGTCACTAATAACTGTTGGCTCAATGTAGTAACCACGATCACCAATGCGATTTCCACCAGCTACGATTTGAGCGTGACTCGGAGTGCGATCAATGAATCCCAGAACTTTTTCTAGCTGCGCAGCATTATTCACTGGCGGAACCAGCGCATCAACATCACCAGGGCCGTTCTCAAATGTGGTGGTGATACCGCGTGCCTGTTCGGCCAGAGCTGCAACAAAGTCGTTGTAGACCCCTTCTTGGACAAGCACTCGAGTAGCAGCGGTGCAGTCTTGGCCAGCATTGAAATAGCCAGCAACTGCAAGCCATTCGGCTGCAGCAGCGATATCTGCATCATTGAAAACAATTACTGGAGCTTTCCCACCGAGTTCAAGGTGTACACGCTTAACATCTCGCGCAGCGCTAGCAGCCACTTCCATACCTGCTCGAACCGAACCAGTAACTGCAACCATTTGTGGGGCATCATGTTCAACGAGTGCCCGACCAGTATTGCGATCACCAGTGACCACATTGAACACACCTGGTGGCAGAACTTGACCCATTAGTTCGGCCATCCGAACTGTCGATGCCGGCGTGGTATCTGAAGGCTTCAGCACAACACAGTTACCAGCAGCAAGTGCTGGAGCAAATTTCCAAACAGCCATCATCATTGGGTAGTTCCACGGAGTTACCTGACCCACAATGCCAACTGGCTCACGACGAATCATTGAGGTGAAGCCCTTCATGTACTCACCTGATGCGCGTCCTTCAAGAATACGAGCTGCGCCAGCAAAGAATCGCACCTGATCGATCATCGGCGGCAGTTCTTCATCCATAGTTACTTGAATTGGCTTGCCAGTATTTTCTGACTCAATTGCAACAAGCTCTTCGCCGTGTGCCTCGAATAAGTCAGCTATATCCAACAACATCTTCTGACGCTCAGAAGGTGTGGTGTCGCGCCATTCTTCGAAGGCAGAACTAGCAGCGTTGTAGGCTCGATCGACATCTTCTGAAGTTGAAAGCTGTGCTTTTGCATAAACTTCACCGGTTGATGGATTTATTAAATCTGTTGTTTCACCGGTTACACCATCAACTAATTCACCGTTGATGAAGTTCTGTAATACCTTTGCCATGAATGAGGCCTTTCGCATGTGAAATTGCTTGCTATTACTAGCACTTTAGTGAATGGGTGCTGGCTTGTCAGCACATTTCCCACGATTTCCTGATAAATAAGTCGTGCCTACTACGAATTTCGTAGAAATAATTGCGAAATGTCACGAAATCACTTGCTTATGTCATAAAAACCACGGAAAATGAAGTTATGAGTAAGTCTCGGATTGTTGACGATGTGTCATTACGCATTATCGAACAACTACAAGAAGATGGTCGGCGTCCATACGCAACTATCGGCAAAGCAGTTGGACTTTCCGAAGCAGCAGTTCGTCAACGGGTTACCAAACTCATTGACTCTGGCGTTATGCAAATTGTTGCGGTAACGGATCCACTACAAGTTGGATTCAACCGCGCAGCAATGATCGGTATCGCCGTTTCCGGCGACCTCAAAGCGGCTGCGGACGAACTAGCAAAAGTTCCAGAAGTTGACTACGTAGTTATCACCGCTGGCAGCTTCGATTTACTCATTGAAGTAACGTGCGCAAACGACGAAGCACTGTTGGACATACTAAATAATAAAGTCAGAAAACTGCCGAATGTTATTCGTACTGAAACCTTCGTGTATTTGGATCTGCGCAAACAAAGTTATAACTACGGAATCCACTAAACATTGGAATGATCATGGAATCGCACCACGAATACGACACGCAGGCACTCTCACAAAAAGCGAAAGACAACCTCTGGTTGCACTTTGCACGACACGGCGTATACGAACAAGGCGCAGAGGTACCAATAATTGTTAAGGGCGAAGGCGCCTACATTTGGGATAGCAATGGCAAGCGTTACCTCGATGGACTAGCTGGATTATTTACCGTGCAAATTGGCCACGGTCGTACTGAACTAGCCGAAGCTGCAGCAAAGCAGATGTCTGAACTAGCTTTCTTCCCGCTTTGGTCTTACGCACATCCAAAGGCGATTGAACTAGCCGAGCGCTTAGTTAGTTACGCTCCACCAAACCTGAACCGCGTATTCTTCACAACTGGTGGTGGCGAGGCTGTGGAAACAGCGTGGAAAGCCGCTAAGCAGTATTTCAAACTAACCGGTAAGCCAATGAAACATAAGGTAATCAGTCGCGCTGTTGCTTACCACGGCACGCCTCAGGGCGCCCTAGCTATCACCGGTATTCCAGAGGCAAAGAAGTATTTCGAACCGCTGACACCTGGTGGTTTTCGAGTACCTAATACGAATTTCTATCGGGCTGAGTACCACACAGATGACTACAAAGCATTTGGCCGCTGGGCCGCAGATCGCATCGAAGAAGCCATCCTGTTTGAAGGTGCAGACACAGTAGCGTGTGTATTCCTAGAGCCAGTTCAAAACTCTGGTGGTTGCTTCCCACCTCCCCCAGGATATTTAGAACGAGTTCGCGAAATTTGTGACACTTACGATGTGTTACTCGTAGCTGACGAAACTATTTGTGCTTTTGGTCGCATTGGTGAGATGTTTGCCATGAATCGTTTTGGCGTTGAACCAGACATGATTACCTGCGCAAAAGGCATGACCTCTGGTTACTCCCCAATTGGCGCTTGCATCGTCAGCGACAAGGTCTTCGAACCGTTCAAGGTTGATAAGACGGCTTTCTACCATGGCTACACATTTGGTGGACACCCCGTTTCTTCCGCAGTGGCACTAGCAAACTTAGATATCTTTGAAAAAGAAGGTATCAACCAACATGTGCGCGATAACGAAAATGCCTTCAGACAGACACTCGAGAAGTTGAAAGACCTAGACATTGTTGGCGATGTTCGTGGCGACGGCTTCTTCTACGGCATTGAACTTGTTAAAGACAAGGGCACCAAGGAAACTTTCAACGATGCGGAAGCCGAACGCCTACTTCGTGGCTACCTATCAAAGGCCATGTTTGAAAACGGTCTGTATTGCCGCGCCGATGATCGTGGCGACCCGGTGATTCAACTCGCTCCGCCACTAATTATTGGTCAGCCTGAATTTGATTTGATTGAACAAACATTGCGCCATGTTTTGACTAACGCAATGGATCATCTCTAGTCAGCAGGTTTTCTAAATGAACGCGACGGTATCAGGGCCACTTTGGTCAGATACCGTCGCGTTTGGCAATATTGCGCGACCAAAACTGGACCAAGATCTTGATGTTGATGTCGCCATCGTTGGCGCAGGATTCACCGGACTCTGGACTGCGTATTACTTAAAGAAACAGGCGCCGCACTTAACCATTGCAGTTCTAGATGCCAATCATGTGGGCTTTGGTGCCTCGGGGCGCAATGGTGGTTGGTGCTCTGCCCTATTCCCAGCATCGTTTAATAAGTTAGCCAAACTTTTTGGGCCAGATCAAGCAAAGCGAATGCATACTGCCATGGTTGGCAACATTGCCGAGATTGCCCGCGTCATTGAACTTGAAAATATCGATTGCGATTGGTCGCACGGTGGCACTGTGATCGCCGCTCGAAACCAAGTTCAACTAGATCGAGCGCGAGACGAAGTTAAAGAACATCGCGCGAGCGGCCTACCGGCTAGTGACCTTGAGTTTTTATCTGCTGCTGAAATAGCCAGCCAGGCACATTTTGCCGATGCGCTAGGTGGGACGTTTACCCCAAACTGCGCAGCACTCAATCCCGCCAAACTAGTACACAGTTTGGCGCGAGTGGTTGAAGATTTTGGGGTTCAGATTTTTGAAAACTCACCAGTTTTAGAAATTACAAAACATAAAGTCAGCACGGCTAGCGCAAGCGTTAGCGCTAAATACATTGTGCGCGCTACTGAAGGGTACTCCCCGACCATTAAACAATCACGGCGCGCAGTTGTCCCGGTGTATTCACTAATGATTGCTACCGAACCATTGTCTGAAAACTTCTGGCAAAAAACCGGTTTAGTTAACCGCCAGACCTTCAGTGATTTTCGAAATCTTGTTATTTACGGTCAGCGCACTGCGGATAATCGAATCGCTTTTGGTGGCCGTGGCGCGCCGTACCATTTCGGTTCACAAATATCACCGCAAAACGATCTAGTGCCCGAAGTGCATTCACTCTTGGAAAAAACTTTGCTCGAATTATTCCCCGATGTCGCTGGCTCGAAGATTACACACGCTTGGGGCGGAGCACTTGGAATTGCGCGTGATTGGATGGCATCGTGTGGACTCGATACCGATACTGGCATTGCTTGGGCTGGCGGCTATGTTGGCGATGGAGTTAGCACTAGCAACTTAGCTGGGCGCACTCTTGCTGATTTGATTTGTGGACAGTCAAGCGATCTGACCACTTTGCCTTGGGTTAATCACCAAAGCCGTAACTGGGAGATTGAACCGCTTCGCTGGCTAGGCATAAATAGTGCACTTGTGGCCGTCAGACATGCTGACTCTGTAGAAGCAAAGCACGGACGTACTTCAAAAGTTGGTGCATTACTTGGCCGGCTAATTGGTGAATAACCGAAAGCTCTTGCCTGAATAATTACCTCGGTCACAAGAATTTCTACAGGTAAATCGACTCGGTGTCTTTGCCTTCGGGCAAGAACCGTTCGATCCCCCAGAAGATGGACATCAACACCACTGCCGCCAAGATAATGATTCCAACAAATGTCAGTACCGGGCCATATCCATTTTGTGCTACATCAAAGAAATCGTACGGATACATATTTATGATTGCGCCACGAGCCAAGGTGTAAACCACATAGACAATCGGCAACGCCAGTGCCAAACCAAATGTGCGCAAATTTATCCAATTGCGGGGCCCAACCAAAAGGAATACCAAGATGGTCAAAATCGGGGTCAAAGTATGTTCAAAGAAACTCGAATAGACATTAAGTCCCACAGGAGGATAGCCAGGTGCAATCAATGCGTTGTACACGATTCCAGTTACGGAAATCATCAACAAGCTGTCCAAACGAAATACTCGCAGGCGTTTACTATCTCGGCCTGGGTTCAAAAACAGCAGTGTTGCAACAACGCCGACAACGACCTGGCTCCAAATTGTGAAATAGCTAAATAGATCAAGCAATCGCGCTGGGCCACCAGCAATTCCATCTGCATAGTGGCCGTAGTAGGCAAACTGTGAATGTGGAATGGGAGTTGTTGGTGGGTCGTAGTGCACCAAGCCAAAGAAATCGATTACGACAGCCATGCCTAAACCAACCCAAGCAGAAAGTGCATTGATGCCGAATAGCCATTTACGATTTTTTACAGAAAGACTCATAGCCCAAGATTAGGTTGTGGGCGCGCAAATGTAGAGCAAGTTAAGCGATGACACGCTCGTTAGACGCTGGCCGCTAACTGACCACAAGCGCCATCAATTTCGCGTCCTCTGGTTTCACGCACAGTTGCTGGCACACCGTGTTCATGCAAGATACGCAAGAACGCTCGTTCGTCTTCAGGTCGTGACGCTGTCCAAATTGACCCAGGTGTTGGGTTCAGCGGAATTAGGTTCACATGAACTAGGTGCCCCTGCAATAGTTTGCCTAAAAGTTCAGCGCGCCAGGCCTGGTCGTTTATGTCCTTGATTAACGCGTATTCAATCGAAACTCGTCGCCCAGTAACATCTGCGTAGTTCCAACAAGCATCTAAGACTTCATTAATTTTGTAACGGTTATTGATTGGCACCAAAGTATCGCGAAGTTCATCATCTGGACAGTGTAAGGAAACCGCCAGAGTCACTGGAATGCCTTCTTTAGCCAAATCATAAATACGTGGAACCAAGCCAACAGTAGAAAGAGTGATACCGCGCGCTGAGAGTCCAATTCCAGCCGGGGCATCATCAGTGAATCGACGAATAGCAGCAATAACATTTTTGTAGTTGGCCATTGGTTCACCCATGCCCATAAACACAATGTTGTTTACCCGACCCACGCCACCAGCAATCTCATCGTTGGCAAGTGCGCGAGCACCCACCAGAATCTGCTCAACAATTTCGGCGGTAGACAAATTACGAGTTAAACCATTTTGGCCAGTGGCGCAGAATGGACAGTTCATGCCGCAACCCGCCTGTGAAGAAATACACATCGTTGTGCGGTCGGTGTAGCGCATAAGTACGCTTTCGACCATCGCGCCATCAAATAACTTCCAGACTTGTTTAACGGTTGTACCACCGTCACAGTCGAGGGCTTTTATTGACGTGAGCAACTCTGGAAATAGTTGTGTCTGCACTGCTGGGCGCAATTCGGCTGGAATATCTGTCCAAGATTGTGGATCATTTGACAGACGCCCAAAAAATTGGCGCGAGATCTGGTCGGCCCGAAATGCTGGCAACCCGAGCTCGACGACTTTTTCTTTTCTCTCATCAACTGTGAGATCGGACCAATGTAATGGTGGTTTCTGGCGCCTCGGCGCGACCATTTCCAATTCCCCAGGTTTAGGCATGTCTCCAGCCTATGGCGTTTAGGGCATTAGACCAATAAAGCAAAAAGTGCCCAAGCAACGGCCGCGTTGATTACCAGAGAATCGAGGCGATCCATAATGCCACCGTGTCCTGGAACTAAACGCGACATATCTTTGATGCCAAGATCGCGCTTAATCATTGATTCAACTAAGTCGCCAAAAGTTGCAGTAACAGCCATGATGGCACCGGCCAGTGCGCCCTTCCACCATGAACCTTCAAATAGGAAAATCCAAAGCGCTATACCAATCCCAATTTCAAATAGCACAGCGCCAATTAGGCCTTCCCAAGATTTCTTGGGTGAAATTCGCGGCGCCATTGGATGCTTGCCAAAGAGCACGCCAGCGAAGTACCCACCGATGTCAGCACCGATGGTTAGCAGCACCAAAGTTAGAACTTTTAAGTCGCCGTCCTTTTGGGCAGCTAGTAAAACTGCGAAGCTAGAGAGCAGTGGCGCATAAGTAAGAATAAAAATTGCCCGAGATACGTTTGATACGTATTTATCTTGTTCGTGGAATAGCCGAGAAACTAGAACTGCAACCACGGCGATAACAAAACTAATTAGTAGCCATTGTGGGCCACCGAAATATGCGGCAAGCACCAGTGAAGGAGCTGCGACGAGCAATACCTTGCGAACTTGCGCTGGCAACTCTGCCACGAGCGCCCTAGACAACTCAGCAACGGCAAGTAACATAACTACAGCGGCCAGGAGCGCGAATATATATGGCCGATAAATCAAACTAAGCGAAAAGATGGCAAAAAGTAATATCCCGACAACAGTTGCTAAGGGCAGATTACGACCAGCGCGACCATAATCCGGATCAGTTTGCGTGCTCAACGATTAAACCTCTAGAAGTTCGGCTTCTTTGTTCTTCAATAGGTCATCGATTGAAGTGACAAACTTACTTGTTAGTTCTTCAAGCGCCTTTTCCGCACGAGCTACATCGTCTTTGCCAGCGTCGCCATCTTTGGCCAGCTTCTCAAGTGCTTCTTTGGCGCTGCGTCGAATATTGCGCAAGGTGATACGAGAATCTTCAGCCTTTGTTTTAGCTACTTTCACATATTCTTTGCGGCGATCTTCAGTTAACTGCGGAAATGGTACGCGAATTACATTGCCATCGTTCGATGGGTTTACGCCAAGATCGGAATCGCGGATAGCCCGTTCGACTGCGCCCAACGCACTCTTATCAAACGGGGTAACAACTGCCAGTCGTGCTTCTGGCGTCTGAATGGAAGCTACCTGTTGGATTGGTGTTGGGCTTCCGTAGTAATCAACCATGATTTTGCTGAATACTTGAGCAGATGCTCGGCCAGCGCGAATTGTGGTGAACTCTTCGCGCGCAACTTCAAGCGCCTTCGTCATTTTCTCTTCAGCGTCTAACAATGTGTCATCAATCATGATGCCCTCTCGGATTTAGGAACTTACTAGTGTGCCGATTGGTTCACCATGAACCGCACGTGCGATGTTGCCATCTTCTAACAAATTGAAAACTACGATTGGCAAGTTGTTGTCGCGGCACAAACTGATTGCTGTTGCATCAGCCACTTTAAGATTCTTTGCCAAAACATCATCGTGGCTCAATTCAAGGAATCTAACAGCCGTTGCATTAAGGCGAGGATCGCTGTCGTAAACACCATCAACACCCTTGGCCATCAATACAACTTCGGCGCCGATTTCAAGCGCGCGCTGCGCAGCACATGTATCGGTACTGAAATATGGTGCGCCAAGACCCGCACCGAAAATAACGACTCGGCCTTTTTCTAAATGGCGCTCGGCTTTGCGTGGAATGTATGGTTCAGCAACTTGGCTCATCGGAATTGCGGTTTGTACCCGAGTTTCTATTCCTTGCTTCTCCAAGAAATCTTGCAAGGCTAAACAATTCATAACGGTGCCAAGCATGCCCATGTAATCGGCCCGAGCGCGATCCATCCCGCCATCGGATAGTTGCGCTCCGCGGAAATAATTTCCGCCGCCAATAACAATTGCGACTTCGCGACCTGAACGAACTACCCCTGCGATTTGCCTAGCGATGTCACGCACAACATCTGGATCTACCCCAAGTTTGCCGTCGCCAGCGAAAGCTTCACCAGAAAGTTTAAGTAGTACGCGGTTCCAGCCATCTTGCGGAATGGCGGCCCAACCGGCTGTGGGAGTATGCGATGAGGTCACGTCTCTATCTTGCCGTATCCCAAAGCGAAACCGCGCCATACTCCCCCGAAAACGTTCGAAGGTGTATGACGCGGTGTCAAAAGGGCTTAAGTGTTAGGCAGCGCCGATTTCAAATCGAGTGAAGCCAGTAATAGTTGTGCCAGATTCGTCAAGAATCTGCTTCACGCTCTTCTTGTTATCTGTAACTGAAGACTGCTCAAGAAGTACATTTTCCTTGAAGAATCCGTTTACCCGACCTTCAATGATTTTTGGCATGGCAGCTTCTGGCTTACCTTCTTCTTTGGCGGTCTCGGCAACGATGCGCTTCTCGTTCTCGACTACTGAGTCTGGAACTTCGTCACGAGTTAAGTAAGTCGGACGCATAGCGGCAATCTGCATTGCAATGCTACGAGCGACTTCTTCATTGCCACTGTACTGAACCATTACGCCAACAGCAGGTGGCAAGTCTGAGGAACGACGGTGCAGGTAAAGTGCAACATCGCCATCGTGAAGTGCAACGCGACCTAGTTCTAGCTTCTCGCCGATAACGCCGGCACGGAGTTCGATTTCCGCACCAACAGTTGCGCCGTTTGCAAGGGTTAGACCAAGCACTGCGTCATGATCAGCATTCTTCGCATCTTTAACTAGAGCAGCGATTTCAGAGGCTAACGCCAAAAATTCGCTGCTCTTGGCAACGAAGTCGGTTTCGCAAAGCAGCTCAACAAGTGCTGCGCCATCAGCAGCAACAAGGCCAGCTGAAGTTTCGCGCTCGGCTCCACGCTTTGCGGCTTTAGCAGCGCCTGAGATGCGCAGGATTTCAACAGCTTTGTCGAAATCACCTGCTGCTTCTTCTAGTGCTTTCTTACATTCCATCATTCCGGCTGAAGTCGCATCGCGAAGCTTCTTTACATCAGCGGCTGAAATTGACATGAGTATGTGTCCTTAAGGGTTGTGTTTGATTACGAATTTGTGGGTTGCGCTGTTGCCAGCGCAACCCGACGAAAATTATTCAGCTGGGGTTTCGCTAGAAACTTCCACAGCAACTTCAGCAACTTCTACTGGCGCAACTTCCACAGCAACTTCAGCAACGGGTGCTTCGGTAACTAGTGCTTCAGCAACAGGTGCCTCTGGCGCAACTTCAGCAACGGGTGCTTCGGCTGGGCTACCTTCAAGAAGTTCTTTTTCCCATTCAGCTAATGGTTCAACATCTGTTGTTACACCAGCTTCTGCGGCGCCTGAACGAGCAAGTAAACCTTCAGCGATTGCATCAGCAATAACGCTGGTTAGTAGACCAACTGCGCGAAGTGCATCGTCATTGCCTGGGATTGGGAAATCAACAAGATCTGGATCGCAGTTGGTATCAAGGATGCCAACCACTGGGATGTTTAGTTTGCGAGCTTCGGCAACAGCAAGGTGTTCCTTGTTGGTGTCAACGACCCAAATCACGCTTGGAACTTTACGCATGTCGCGAAGTCCGCCAAGTGAGGTTGAAAGTTTTTCTTTTTCGCGAGAAAGAACAAGCAGTTCTTTCTTGGTTAGACCAGAAGCTGCAACGTTTGTGAAGTCCATGCCTTCAAGTTCCTTCAAACGTGCAATGCGCTTTGAGATGGTCTGGAAGTTGGTAAGCATTCCGCCCAACCAACGATGGTTAACGTATGGCATACCGACGCGAGTTGCCTGATCAGCAATTGCTTCCTGTGCCTGCTTTTTGGTACCTACGAAAAGTACGGTGCCACCGTTAGCAACAGTTTCCTTAACGAACGCATGTGCGCGATCGATGTAAGAAAGTGACTGCTGCAAGTCAATGATGTAGATGCCGTTGCGCTCGGTGAAAATGAAGCGCTTCATCTTTGGATTCCAGCGACGAGTCTGGTGACCGAAGTGGACACCGTTCTCGAGTAGCTGGCGTGCTGAGATAACAGCCATGATGTATTTCTCCTTTTGAGCAGGCTTTCGCTTACTCCATTGCGGTTAGCGCGGTAACGGTTGTTAACGCCCTTAGGTTCGGCGGGTTCAGTCCACCTTGATTGCTCAAGGACCGATGGTCTGAGTTAGCCACAGTTGAACCTGTGAAGTCACTTGTTAGACAAGTGCTGCCCTTAGTTTAGAGGGATTTTGCCACCTATCAAAACCAAAATTCACACCCGAGTTTGCTCCACAGAACCGATCTGGCCGCTGCGCCGCGGCACTGCCGTGGCCAAACTTGCTAAATGCGCAAAAAGTGGACAATTATCGGCCTAATCGTTGGGTTAGCGTCTACTTTGGGTTGGCTGTCCAATAAATCTTGGGCGCAGCCCAGCCCACTTTGGCAATTTCCACTAAACCCACCATCTGGCATATCGCGAGGATTTGAGCCACCACTGCATAACTGGCTACCCGGTCATCGCGGGGTTGATTTGCAAGCCCACTCTGGACAAGGTGTTTTCGCGCCAGAAAACGGCACTGTCATTTACGTACAAGCGGTGGCGGGGCGAGGAGTTGTGGTGATTAAACATGGCTGGCTTCGCACAACTTACGAGCCTGTTACCTCAAACTTAACGGTTGGCGATCAAGTCTTTCGCGGTGACCTAATTGGTCGAGTCAGTTGTGGTAGCAACCACTGTTGCATCGGTAGCAGTGCTAAGTGTTTGCACTGGGGCCTCCTGCGCGGGCACCAGTATCTGAACCCACTGCGAAAAGTTGATATTCACATCCGCCTGCTTCCAATAGAGCCTGCGCTTGCCAATTACAAACCAATTAGCCCCAAATAGCGGCGACGCCAAGCGGACTTGCGCTACCTACAAATGGAACCAGGCACATCAACAAAACTAGGCCCGCGGATGCGCCTGCTCGAAAACGGAGCGTAACCGATCCATTGAAACGTGCGTATAAAGTTGCGTGGTTGCCAAACTGGCATGGCCAAGGATTTCTTGCACTGCTCTGATGTCGGCGCCACCTTCGAGTAGGTGTGTTGCAGCGGAATGGCGCAATCCATGTGGACTCAAATCTGGCGCTGCGCCTAAACTTTGTAAAACTTCATGCACCATGGTGCGAATAACTCGTTGGTCAATTCGTTTGCCACGAGCGCCTAAGAAAACTGCTAAGCCACTTTCGGATCTAACTAACTGCGCCCGTGCCAACGTTAAGTACTTATCTAACGCCGCCTCTGCCCCGGCGCCATAGGGAACAACTCGCTGTTTGTTACCTTTGCCAATCACACGAACAGTGCGGCGACTTCGATCTATGTCATCGACATCCAACCCCACTAATTCACCAACACGGATTCCGGTGGCATAAAGTAATTCCAAAATTGCGACATCGCGGATGTGTACTGGTGAATTATCATCAGCTCGTAGTTGCACGCGGTCCATCGCATCGCTTGCTTGCGACTGAGCTAATACGTGTGGCAACTTTTTGCTAACTTTTGGAATCACTAAACCGCTTGCTGGATCAATTTCAATTATGTTGGTTACCTGAGCCCAAGCGAAGAAGGTGCGAATTGCGGTTGCGCGCCTGGCAATTGTGGCCGAACTAAGTCCGGCCGTTCTTTGCGCCGCTAACCAACCACGCAGTTCAAAGATTCCAACATCAGCAAGTTCAGAACAACCGGCCTTGCTGGCAAAATCGATAAGCCCATCGATATCTTTGCCGTAAGCCTTAACAGTGTTAACACTTCGACCTAATTCGAGTTCGACATACTGCAAGAAGCGCGCCTTGGCGCCAGCGAAGCTTTGCAGATTGCTACTCACTGTCCCACCCTGACAACTATGCGGCTAAAGCGCAAGCATCAAGCCCTAGAGATTTCAATTTGGTACGACAAAAAAGGTGCCCCGCTCTATAGAAACGGGGCACCTTTGAAATTTACTTATGCGTAACTTCGTTACGAGTAACGCATCGACCTACTAGCGACGCAGTGGTCGACCTTGGGCGTCTTTAACGCTGCCAACAGTAATCAAAATGGCATCAATTAGCGCCCAAACACCACAGCCACCAAAGGTGAGTAGTTTCGCGATGCCGATACCGGTGTAACCCAAGTAGAAGCGATCGATACCAAGTGTGCCGACGAACCAAGACAATAGAACTGCTACTAACCATTCTTTGTCACTCTCTCCACCTGAGATGCTAGGTCCTGTTGTCGGTGGTGGCGGCGGGAATGCCGGTGGTGGCGGAAAATCTGTCATTTAAAAGCTCCCTTTAAAATAATTTGACCTCGTGTCGGCCCACTCACACTCTACGAGATATCTGATTGTGAATTTGGTACATTTTCGCGTGCTTCGCACGTATTAAGGAAAAGTGATTCAGGGCTAGTCAACAACAATGCTTGCCCTGTTGCTATTTCGCGATTCACCCCAGCTGAACTTGCTGAAGTGATTGGGCCAGGC